>DASXYR010000234.1:0-3312 GCA_036502385.1 Gemmatimonadaceae bacterium | reverse complement strand
TTCTCGCCAAGTGTGCATCACGCTACGAGAACGCGCCCGAGAAATACAAGAACACCCGAGCGTACAAGAAAGCGGAACAGCGCGCGTAACCCTGCTGTTGTGGGGCAGCCACTAAAGCCGTTTTAAAGCACCCCGTATTCGCGCACCGATCCGTCGGCATTCTCGGTAAGCCAAACTCGCGAACCGACCAGCTGGACGAAGCTGGAGGGCGCCCCACTTATGGCGTGTGCCGATCCATCGCTGAACTCGAGGGTGAAGCCGGCCGCGGCAGCCCTCAACACTCCGTCCCACGCTCTTGCTCCATTCGCCTCGCGCACTCGATAGTCGCTGACGCGAAAGCGGGTGTCGGATGTCCGGGTGCCGCTAACCCACAGATTCAACTGCGACAACTTGAGCATGCGGGCCGGCGCGCCGTCAAGGATGACGCGACCAGCCGAGGTGTGCATCGCGGCGACGGGGAATGGATCGTTGCCCTCGAGTACAAAGGTCCCCCTCACCGTATCCGCCAGCGTCTGGACGGCGTCTGCCGGCCTCGTTGATTGAGGTCGGCACGCTGGAAGTAATGTCGCGGCGGCAACGATCGTCCACCTCATTGAACTCGCGCGACGACCAATCGGAGCAGGGCTCCGCCCGAAACGCCGATTGTCCGCGTGCTCTGTGACAGTGGCAGCAAGTCGTACGCGGAAAATGAACCGCCGTGAATTCCACTGTTGTCGATCAGGAAATCTCCCTCACCGATGATCTGCGGCACGATGGGATACGTCTTCGGGAAAGTGGACTGGAAATCGGCTGACATTCCCGCGAAGATGTCCCGGGTGTGCCAGGACGGAAAACTCACATCGGCGTTCCCAGCCATCGCTGTGTTCTCGTCGAGATCGAGCGCGAGCGACCACATACCCAGTATCTGGTTGGGATCCGCACCCGATTGGCGCGCGACATTCGCCACTCCGGTCACATCGAGAGCGTGCGTGATTCCCTGCAGGAAACTCACCTCGGACGCGGCGTACCGGTCGGCGCTGTATCGAATGAATGACCACGATACGGCGTAAAAGCTGAAATCGTTGTCCGCTACGCGACCGAAAAGCGACGAGGAACCCGGAATGTCCAGAGCCGTGTACAGTCGGCTGAAATGGTCGAACATCACGAACGGTCTTCCGGTGCAATTCGGAGATGTGGGCCGGACGTCACAATAGAGCGTCGTCGCATAGCTCATGTTGCCCTTCCATGTTCCGGAATAGATACGGTCGCGAGCCCATACCTCCTCGGCCACGAAGGCCATGCCTTCCTCCAGCCACGACTCTTCGAAAGTGTTCGCGTTGTTGACGAGATGCGCGCCGAACGATGCGATATGCTTGACCTCGTGCACGATCGCCGCCCGCATCCCGCGAAGCCAGGAATCAGGGTTATCGGTGGAGAATCCCGTTCCGGCAACGGTGGGAACACGGGCGTAGAAATTCTCACCAAAATTACTGACCTGATTATCCGTCGTATTGCGCGCAAAGAAGTCACAGCTGAGAACGAAGCCACCGAGCGCCGCTGGAATCGACGGCGTGAAGACCATGTTGAGGTGCTGATCGTTGTCAGTGTACGGGTCCGTGACGAGAGGATCCCCGAAGTAGGTGGCGTCGCTCGGGTACATGCTCGCATCGAATTCCTGGCCGACCTGGGTGAAGTAGGAATCCATCTGACCCGCAAGCGGCGCTTTGGTGTCCTCGTAGATGATACTCTTGGTGCCCACGTAAACGGCACGGGCCGTGATCTCGACAAAATTTGTTGAGCAGGAAAACGTCGCGCCTACTGCTGTCGAGGGTTGGAGCACGCGAAACGCCCGGATGTCACCCGCGACAACGGCCGCGGTGCCGCGCGTGCCGGGTGCGAGGATAGATGCCTTCGCGGACCTGAGAGGCGAGCGTTGGAAGCGGCTCTTCATCCGCTTGAGGACAAGTCGATTGGACTCGAGCATGAGGCTATGAGCTGCGGAGCGATCGACCTGCGGCATTCCAGGGAATTGGAAGCCATGATCAGAGGTTGGGCGGCGCGCCGTCTGTCGAAGGCCGAACACAGGAGTGTTCAGTGTGGTCCCCGCTGGAATCGACGTCGCTCCCGAAAAATGGAAGGGAGTGAGCGCTGTCGGGATCGGAGAGGCATCGAGGACGTTCACGACATACCGCGCGCCAGCCGGCGATAGCTCGGTGCAATTGATGTCCGCCGCATCTGTGAGTACCAGGGCACCACCAACCGCGAGCGACCGAACCGCGCCAACTCTGAGAGCCTGTCTCGCGATTGCAGTCGCGCCGTTCGCCGTGACCTGAACGTTCGCCTGGTGCGCGGGTGTACACGGCAGTGTGGTCGGCACCGTCATGACAATCTGAGTCGAGGACGCACTTGTGACTGTGGCGGCTTGGCCATCGATGGTAATCGCATCCCCACTGGCGGTGGGATCGAAGCCGGCTCCAACAATCGTGACGCTGGCGCCGGGCGTCATCGGAGAGGGAAGAACCGACGCTATGGATACCGAGCCTGGTGCGGTCGTCACTGAAAACGACACCTGGGGAACCCCGCCGATCGTGGCGCTCAGTGTGTTTGTCCCGGCTGTCACTCCAGTGGTGAACATCGTTGCCGCGCGTCCCTGTGCGTCGGTCTGTGCGCTCGTCGGCGAAGCATGTCCGTCTCCCGCAGAAACGTTGAACGTGACCGTCTCCTGCGCGTGCGGGTTGCCGAACGCATCCTTGACCACGAAGCGCACGGAATCTCCGGCATTGGCGCCGGGCGTGACCGCTCCCGGATCCGGACTCGTTCTCGTGAGCGACGCCGAAGCACCGGCCACCACCGTTACCTCGACGCTCGCCGTTACCGCGCCAATGGCGGCCGAGATGGTGGCGTGTCCTGCGGGCCCCGCGGCAGAAACCTGCCCTTGCGATGAAACGGAGGCGATATTGGCGGCGCTCGACGAAAATGCGATGACCTGGCCGGACATAGGCAGGCCCTTGGTGTCGAGGACGGTGACCGCGAGCTGAAGGGTTCCTCCCGCAGCGATCGGCAGAGGGGCGCCCGGGTTGATCGACATGCTTCCGACGACACGGGGCGTAGTGCTGCCGTCGCCACCTCCGCCACAGGACGCCGCGAAGAGCGTCACGCCGGCGAGCGCGAATGTTCTGATGCAAGCGGCGACGGTTCCTGGGACGGCCAGGCGCATGCCTTTCCCGCGAATTGTGGGGACTCCCTTCTTAAGAATCTCGGGGCATCGTGTCAATAGAGAGCTTCGGGCGCTCCTGCGCGGTTGCTATATATTCAGGTCGTGAAACCGCGCAA
>DASXYR010000233.1:0-6720 GCA_036502385.1 Gemmatimonadaceae bacterium | reverse complement strand
GCGCCCTTAGCTCAATTGGTTAGAGCAACTGACTCTTAATCAGTAGGTTCTCGGTTCGATTCCGAGAGGGCGCACTATGGGCCTGATAACTGAGCCAACAATACGCGATGCGAAGCGGCCACCAGATCGGTGGCCGCTTTCGTTTCTTCGCTCTCCGCTCAACCCATGGCGCGGGCTCAGCGGTCTGCCGCGTGAAATCTGGCTGCTCTTCGCGACCAATCTGATCAACAGAGCGGGGATGATGATTCTCCCGTTTCTCGTTTTGTATCTCACGCGCAGCCTTCAATTCTCGCTCGCGCGCGCGGGCTTCGTCTTCGCTGTCTACGGAGCGACGGCGACGCTTGCCGGCCCGATAGCGGGAAAGCTCAGTGATCGAATCGGAGCTTTGCCGATCATGCGCGTGTCGTTGCTCAGTTCGGGGATCGCGCTTCTCCTATATCCGTTCGCGACAACGTTTCCGACGGTAGTCGGCATGACCATCGTGTGGGCGGCGTGCAACGAGATGTTCCGCCCTTCGAGCCTCGCCGCTATTACACACGTGGTGACCGCCGAGCAGCGGAAGCCGGCCTACGCCCTGAATCGGCTCGCGATCAATCTCGGTATGAGCATCGGTCCGGCGCTCGGCGGATTTCTCGCGACGGTGTCGTTTCGAGCGATGTTCGCAGTCGACGCGGCCACCACCCTCCTCGCCGGCGCGGTGCTATCACTCACGACGTGGCGATTGGCGACAGGAGGGAGTGTCGCTCCCTCGTCGGGCGACGACGGACACATCGAGGTCAAGAGCATCTTTCGCGACAGACGGCTCGCGATCTTTCTGCTCGCGTCAGTGATGGTAGGAATCGTGTTCTTCCAGCACGAATCCGCGCTTCCGCTGTACATGGTTCAGTATCTCGGTATGTCGCCGGCCTTCTACGGCACCCTGTTCACTGTCAATACGCTCCTCATCGTCGCGCTCGAGGTGCCGTTGAATGCAGCGACGGCCCGCTGGCCAAACACGTGGTCGCTGATCATCGGGTCTCTGCTCTTCGCGATCGGATTTGGCGGGCTCGCCTTTCTATCGTCGGCGGCGGGGATTCTTACGCTGGTTGTTGTGTGGACGTTCGGAGAGATGACGCTATTTCCGGCCATGGCGGCCCACCTCG
Source organism: Gemmatimonadaceae bacterium (assembly GCA_036502385.1). GTDB lineage: Bacteria > Gemmatimonadota > Gemmatimonadetes > Gemmatimonadales > Gemmatimonadaceae > UBA4720. Next base: position 5,578 of record DASXYR010000233.1, on the reverse strand, counting down.
GCGAAGTCGCGCCACCGTCACTTCGCGGGACCTACATGGGGGCATACAGCATGTCGCTCAGCATCGCGCTTACGCTCGGCCCATGGATGGGAACTCAGCTCCTCGGCGCGACCGGACCCGTCGGCGTGTGGTCCGTCATGTTTGCGCTGGGGGCGCTTGCCGCTGCGTTGATGGTGTATGCCGCGCCGCCGCACCTGCGGAGGCATGCTCAAGCCGCCGCTGAATTTTAGCGACGATCATCTCGATCGCGATTGTGTTGTGTCCCCCTCGCGGCACGATCACGTCCGCGTAGCGCTTGCTCGGCTCCACAAACTGGAGATGCATCGGCTGCACGGTCGACAGATACTGCTCGATGATCTCGTCCACTGGCCGTCCGCGAACATGCGTGTCCCGCTCGATTCTACGAATGATCCGGATATCCGCGTCTGCGTCGACGAACACCTTGACGTCGCAGAGCTGTCGCACGCGCTCGTCGACGAACAGAAGAATCCCATCGATCACGATCACGTCTGCCGGGTCTACCCGCGTCGGAGCCGGACGCCGGAGATGGGTAACGAAATCGTATTCGGGCTTCTCGATCGGCTCGCGCCTGGCCAGCGCTTCGAGGTGGGCGCACAGCAGGTCGTAGTCGAAGGCGTCGGGATGATCCCAGTTGAGCTTCTTACGCTCTTCAAGTGTAAGAGAAGGGAAGTTCTTGTAGTACGCGTCCATGTCGATGAAAGCCACCGACGATGTGGTGAGAAGCTCGGCGACATTGTTCGCGACGGTGGATTTGCCGGATCCCGATCCGCCGGCGATTCCAATGATGAGTGGCTTGAGCATCAGAGAGCAAAGCTAAGACGACGGGGCATGGAACGCATCATGCCTTTAATCGGAGACGCAACCACAACCGCTGAATGCAGCAGGCACCACCATGATGAAACGGATATTCACCCTCTCTCTTCTTGCGCTGGCCGCGCTTTCGTGCTCCACGCTCCACCGCGGATCGCAGAATGACACCGATCGAGGTCCAACCGTTGTTCAGGTCGACAATGAGGGGTTTCTCGACATGACCGTCTACGCATCGAGAAGCGGACAGCGTCAGCGGCTGGGAATCGCTCCCGGAAACAGTAAGACCAACCTCCAGGTTCCGCAGATCTTGATGGGTGGCATGACGCCGCTTCGCTTCATCGCCGACCCGATTGGGGGCAACCGCGCTTCCGTAAGCCAGGAGATCACCGTTGTCCCGGGTGACACCGTCGTTCTCACGATTCCGCCCATCTAGCCTTCGGTTCGCCTGTCAAATGAGCGCGCCCGGTGCGGCAAGCACCGAGAGTGCGCTCGGCACAACGCTCACCTCCACGCTAGTAGATTCGGCCGTCCGCAGCTCACCGTCCATTTCCATCGCCGGGTTGGTTTCGAAGGTCAGCGTGAGCCGCTCAATCTTCGCGGCTGACACCGCGTGCATGCCCAGGTGCGTGCCGCGCATCGCTCCGGCGAAGAGCCGCACCCGCTCGACGACGCCGGCGTCGCGGAAAAAGCACACGTCGAGTTTGCCGTCGGTGACAGACGCGGTTGGTGCAATCCTGAACGCACCTCCGAGCGACCGGCCATTCGAAACCGTCACCATCAGCATCGCTCCATCCGGGACACCGGCAACGCCGCGCGCCGATATGCGCGTCCCGCGATATGTGAAGAGCTTGGTAATGGCCGTAAAGATGTAGACCGCATTCCCCTTCAGAAAGCGGACGCGATTGCTTGCATCGAGCACAGCCGCATCAAATCCGAATCCGCAGCTGTTGAGAAAATGACGTCCGTCGGCAACGCCGACATCGATCCGTGTCTCACGTCCGCTCATCACGAGATTCGCGACCATCTCCGGATTATGATCGCTGACGCCGAGCGTCTTTGCGAAGTCGTTTCCGGTGCCGGACGGAACGAGAGCGAGTCGGCATGGAGCGCCGGACCGCAGAATGGCATTTGCGATACCGCCGCACGTTCCATCGCCGCCAACGGCGATTATCGTGGTTGCGCCGTCCGCGATGGCTGCTCGTGCGAGAGGTTCTTCTTCGCCCGCGGTTGTTGTCTCGACAAATGCCGTGACTCCGTGGGCCGCAAAGACATCACGGATGTGCGGAATTGCGCTGCGAATCCCGCCGCGTCCGGCGACGGGATTCACGATCACGCATGTCGTACCTATCAACGGGCGATGGTTTCTATGTGCAACACCCAGAATTGCAATCTATCCATGCCCCATCGGCAAGCATCTCGCCGCGCATCAATCCCATGACATGGGAGTAGAGCGCGACGAACGGGCGCAATGAGATCAGGGACGCTTCTTTGATCGGGCGTCGGACTGTCACACCAGGAACGGTACAATCGTATGCCCCATGTTTGTACTCGTAGAAATCGACATCGGAAACCATGCGACGGCCATTGCGTGGATGGCAAAGTCTGAGGTTCCTCTGAAATCCTGCTCTGACGCGACCGCCTCCAGTCCGGGGCACCCAGAGCACCGTCAATCGTGCAGCGCCCAAGCTCGGATCCCGGTCGACCCAGAAAACGTATTCGGCCTCCGTGGAGGGCCGGAATCCGAAAAGTCCCTCAGCATCTGTGGGGTCCTGATTCTCGATCCGGGCAACCGCACGCCCGGTAGTCGGCCCAGCATCGGGATAAATGTCCTGGGTTCTGCCCAGCGATTGAATTTTCACCTGTACAGTGCACGGCACGACGCATCGGCCGGGACGGGTCCTGGTATGGACACTATCGCCGAGTGGCATCGCGTTCAGTGTATTCACGAATTGATTGGGACTCGGTTCCACACCGGGTGGGAGCGCCGTGTCCCAGTCACCCGGCGGATAAAGAAGCGGATACAGGGAAAACGATTGCGACGCACATGCATAGGCGCCAACGGCGACAAGGATCCCAGCCCATACTGCAACAGCACGAGGTACGGCGGACCATCTCTTCATGTGGCCTCCGTGACGGTTGGACAACGCTACTTCACGCTTGACTGAGCTGCTAGCATTCTCATCCTCGCCACCACCGGTTGCAGTGGCTGGTCGGCCGTCGCCCAGAGATCGGCAGCAGCACGTCCCCATTTTTGTTGTTCTACCATGTCGCCGAGTCGGTTCGCAATCTCAGCTCGTAGCACCATGGCCCTCCCGGCCGCCGCGGCCGCTGCCGCATCGCGCAGGGAAAGTGAGCTCAGACTGGGAAGCGCGCCGAGTGCGCCATCGAGAAGCCGGATTGCTTCGGTAGTGTCTCCCATAGCTGCTCGAAGCCAGGCGAGCTGGTAAGTGAAGTCGATAGAAACGTCCCCCGGACTTTGCGTTTTCGCATTCTCCCCGACGCCGCGCAGCAGTGCCGTTAGTGCGCGACTGTCGGACCGGGCGAACGCCTGCTGCAGCTTGAGAAGTCTGTTGGACCCTGCCTGCACGTGGAGACTGGATTCTCCAGCGGTGCACGGCGCCAGCATACTGAGCGGCCTCGCCTTCAAAGCCTGTCGTACTCTTTCAACCTGGGTTTCCGCCACATAGTGCACAATCTGAACATCGAGTCGGCGCTCGAGCACGGCTGTGGTGTCCTGGCAGACGCCGAGAGCGGCAAACGCAAAGAAGGGAGCGGCTGCATCCATGACCGGGATTGGCACCGTGCGCGCCGCTGTCGCATAATCGCTCGTGATTCGGCCGAGCTCCGAGATTTTTCCGAGCTTGCCCGTAAGTGCGGCGAGACCGATGAAGGCCTCGGCGTCCTCGGGGCGGGGCTGCGAGACCGAGAGCAGGGAGTCTGCGATGGCGCGCGCGCGAACGAATTCGCCTTGCTTGAATCTCAGCCATGCATCCTTTCCCGCCGCCAACTGGCCCTCGCGAGGTGTGACCGCAACCTGTCTCGCCTTGGTGATCGCCTGGATCGCCGACATGCCTCCCGACCGATTGCGGGCGATCTCTCCTCGAGCCTCGAGGACATCCGCAAGAGCCTGGAATGCCATCGAGCTCGACGGCGCGCGGCGCGTCCAGTCGGTCGTGAAGTCAAGCAGAAGGTTGAGGTCTGCCGCCAGCGCCGCATTTCGCGAATTCGCCGTCCGATCAGCGGGGAGATTGGCGAACTCGGCAAGAGAATACGGGACGAATATGACGGTATCGCTGATGAGCGACGGATATGCCGCGAACTCTTCGCCGCCTGCGCTATGCCCGCGGCGCGTTTTCGTCGAAGCTGTCGGCAGGAGCTCCGCGAGTGCGCTGAACGGAAAAATGGAATGCGCATTGGGATTGACGTCGAGCGCGCGGATGTAACCGCTCGCGGCGTCGGCGTACCGACCGCGGAAGCGCCAGTGCGACGCGCTAGTCTCCGATGGAACCACCAGGGAATCCAGAGCGTTGCACTGCCCGAGTCCGTATAGTCCCACGAAGTCGGAGGAGTCGCTCCTCGTCAGCTTCGCGTACTCGATACACGCTTCGGGATACCGGCGCTCCGCCATGCGAGCGACAGCCAGACCTATGGTACGATCGCGAGCCGATAGCGCGGCATCCGGCCGCAAAGCTTGCGCGATCTGCTCGCGCCAATCGCCTTGGGCCTCAGGCGGTCGCCACGCCAGAATCTGGGCGAGCCACACGCGCGCGGGAGCGAACGCCCCATCCGCAGTCACCGCATCGCGAAATTGTTTCTCCGCACCGGCAAAATCCCCGTTCGAGAGTGCGGTATGTCCGCGGCCGTAGGCGTTCCACGCGATGTACGACGAAGTTCGCTCATCACCACCATCCGCGGCCGCGGGCCGGTCGGGCGCCCTGAGGAGGTCGTGTGCCGCGCGCGCGACCGCGGAATGGTCCTGCACATTGTCGAGGCGGATGGATCTGATCGCAACGTCGGAGTCAACGTCGTAGAGCTGAGCACGGGCGTGAGCGGGGTCATCAGCGTTGAATTGTCCCCAGATGAAGCGACCCGCCCCCATACGGCGGGCAAGGGACGCGGCGGCGCGCGTAGATGTCGGCGCGCCGTCCCTGTTGATTGCGTCCGCAACATCCTGGTCGGGCGATAGGGAAAGACCGCGCCATTCACTCAGTGCGAGGTACAGTCCGTTGGCAAGCTGTTCGCGCTCACTCTGTGGCGCCGTGCCGGCGAAAGGCAGCACCGCGACGCGCGATGAATCGAGCTGAGATGCGGCGAGGGAATTTCTCCACGAGGATAGCCTGGCTCCTCCAACCATGAGGATCGCCAATGCGCCGAGTAAGGCGGACGTGTAAAAGATCGCGTTACGTCGGCGACGATTTCCCCAGAGATTGCTCCACCAATCCTCGCCGTTGCTAGCCGTGTAAGCGGTATCGGCGAGGCCAACCGTAGAGGGGAATTGGGGAAGTACCGGATCGGCGCGCGCGTGAACCGAAGGAAGAGAAATGTCAGACAACGCTGCCGTGAGAGCGTGAGCCGTCTGATAGCGGTCGATCGGACTCTTCGCCAGTGCTTTCGAAACGACGGCGTCCATCGATGCCGGCAAGTCCTTCCGGAACGTCGAGATGTGCGGTGGCGGCTCGGTGAATCTCTTGACGAAGCCGTCCTTCCCCTTGAAGGGAAGTGTTCCCGTCAGCATCTCGAAGAGCAC
>DASXYR010000232.1:0-4195 GCA_036502385.1 Gemmatimonadaceae bacterium | reverse complement strand
GCGATCAAGAATGCGGTCAAGGTCGCCGTCCGCGCCGTCGAAACCGGGATGAACGACCAGATTGGTCAGCGGCTCGAAGCCGCCGCGCCCGCGATCAACGCCGCCGTGGAGCTCGCGTGAAGCGTCCGGTTGCGGCGGTCTCAGGTACGGGCCGCGGCCTTCCCGGGCACGTGATGACGAATCACGATTTCGCGGCGATCGGGATCGAGACGTCCCATGAGTGGATCATGGAGCGTAGCGGAATCTCCGAGCGCCGCATCGCCAAGAACGGTGAAACGACCTGCTCGATGGCGTCGGATGCAGCGCGCAAGGCGATGGAGGTCGCCGGTGTTCATCCCGGAGAGATAGATGTAATCGTCCTCAGCACTGCCACCCCTGACAGGCTGCTTCCGGCGACTGCCGTCGACATCCAGGCGGAGCTTGGCGCGACGCGCGCCGCTGCGTTCGACGTCGGAGCTGCGTGCGCTGGTTGGCTCTACGCGATGGCCACTGCCGAAGGTCTCATGATGTCGGGAACGGCCGAGACGGCGCTGGTGATCGGATCGGAGAAGATGAGCTCGATCGTTGATTGGAAAGATAGGGCTACGTGCGTCCTTTTCGGCGACGGTGCAGGGGCAGCCGTGCTCACGCGCAGCAAGCACGGAAAGGGCATTCTCTCATCGTACATGCGCAGCGATGGAAAGCTGGCCGATCTCCTCTATCGACCTGATGGCGGCGCGACGACGCCGATGTCCGCGGACGTCCTCGAGAAGCGCTCTCACCTCGTGCGCATGGCCGGCCGGGAGGTGTTCAAGCATGCGGTGCGCTCGATGGCCGACGCTGCCGATCGCGCGCTCGATGGCGCTCGCCTCACTGGCTCAGACATCGATCTGCTGATTCCGCACCAGGCGAACGTCCGAATCATCGAGGCGACGGCCAAGCACTCAGGCATTGCGATGGACAAGGTCTACGTAAACGTCGACCGTTACGGCAATACGTCGTCGGCGTCGATTCCGATCGCGCTAAACGAGGCCATTGAGTCGGGACGGGTTAAGGAGGGGTCAACCGTGATGATGGTCGCATTCGGCGCCGGATTCACTTGGGCGTCGATGGTAGTTCGCTTCTAGCGTGGACGTCGTCCTGCTGTTTCCCGGGCAGGGCTCCCAGAAGCCCGGCATGGGGAAAGACCTCGCGGAGGCTTATCCGGTTGCGAGGGGAATCTTTGGTGAAGTCGATGCCGCGCTCGGCACCGACCTGAGTCGCCTCTGCTTCGAGGGCCCCGCCGAGGAGCTCACTGCGACGAAAAATGCGCAGCCGGCGCTATTCGCTCACGGCGCAGCGGTATGGGCTATCACGAAAGAATTGTTGATGCCACACGTCCGCGCCGCGGCAGGGCACTCCCTCGGCGAATTCACTGCATATCACGCGGCCAATTCACTCTCAGTTGGGGCGACCGCAGTTCTCGTGCGTCGGCGCGGCGAGCTCATGTTCGAGACCGGAACCGCGAGACCGGGAACAATGGCCGCCATCCTTGGAACCACCACTACTCCGATAACCGATCTGTGCGAGCGTGCGTCCAGGGAGGCGGGGTTAGTCGTGCCCGCCAACTTCAACACCGACGAGCAGACCGTGATCTCCGGCGAGACCGCCGGGGTGGAGCGCGCCATGGAGCTCGCGAAGGAAAGCGGCGCCAAGCGAGCCATCAGGCTGCCGGTGAGTGGCGCGTTCCACTCGCCGCTCATGGAGCCGGCGGTAGTCGGGCTCACGAGCGCGATTGCGACATCCGCTTTTATCGACCCGAGCTTCACTGTCTACTCCAATGTCACGGCGGACGCGAACACGACGGCGGCGGGCGCAAAGGATTTGCTTCTCAGGCAGCTCACGTCTCCTGTGAAGTGGTCCACTGAGATCCGGAACATTGCGAAGCGCTTTCCCGATGCGTTGTACGTGGAAATGGGGCCGGGAAGCGTTCTCAGCGGGCTCATGGGAAGACTCGTCAAAGGTGCCCGGACCTTCGCATGCGGAACTGCGGCCGAGACCGACAAACTCCTCCAGATGGTGGCTTGATGAACATCGATCTCACGGGAAAGAACGCGCTGGTAACCGGGAGTACCCGCGGAATCGGGCGCGCAATCGCTGAGGCGTTGTCTGGGAGTGGCGCGCGCGTGGCCGTAGTTGGACGCGATCTCGTGCGCGCCGAGGAAGCCGCAGCCGCTATCGGGAACAACGCAAAAGGCTTTGCGGCAGACGTGAGTGATACGGGCGCGATCGCGAAGCTGGTTGGGGACGTCGAAGGCGCCTTCGGGTCGATCGACATTCTCGTCAACAACGCCGGCATTACGCGCGACAACCTGGTGATGCGCCTCAAGGACGAAGATTGGGACGCCGTGCTCGATGCGAATCTTCGCGGGGCATTCGCGGCCATCCGTGCTGTATCGCGGGGGATGATGAAGAAGCGGAGCGGCCGCATTGTCAACGTTGCCAGCATCGTCGGCATCATCGGCAACAAGGGTCAGGCGAACTATGCGGCGAGCAAGGGCGGCCTCATCGCGCTGACCAAATCGGTCGCCAAGGAGCTTGCGTCCCGCAATATTCTGGTCAACGCGGTCGCTCCCGGCTTTATCGAAACGGAGATGACGGCGGCGATGACGCCCGAGGCTCGAACCGCGCTTGGGCAGCAGATTCCATTGGAGCGGCTGGGGACGGTGGCCGACGTCGCCAGCGCAGTAACGTTTCTCGTTTCGGACCATGCGTCGTACATCACCGGCCAGGTATTTGTCGTAGACGGCGGGATGGTCATGTAACCCGAGGCAGTCGTTCGCGGAGCCGGTTGGGTAACGATGTAACTTTGTAGCAGATATTCGGTTAGGTATATTACGGCACACCCCATAAACACGAGGAATTCCATCAAATGGCCGACAATTCCAACAAGGTCAAAGACATCATCGAGAAGGAGCTCGGCGTCGAGCGCGAAAAGCTTACGAATGAGGCGAGCTTCATCGAGGATCTCGGGGCGGACAGCCTGGACATCGTCGAGCTCGTGATGGAGTTCGAGAAAGAGTTCAACATCGACATCCCCGACGAAGACGCCGAGAAGCTGCGCACCGTTGGTGACGCGCTCGGTTATCTGAACCAGAAGGTCGGAGCGTAATGAAGCGACGCGTCGTCGTCACTGGCATGGGGGCGCTAACCCCCGTCGGTAACGATGTGGCGACGACCTGGCAGGCCCTGATCTCGGGGAAGTCGGGCACCGCGCCCATTACGAAGTTCGATGCCTCGAAATTCCCCGTGCACTTCGCGGCGGAATTGAAGGGTTTCAATCCGCTCGACTACATGGATCGCAAGGAAGCAAAGCGGGCGGATCCGTACACGCAGTACGCAGTCGCCGGAGCCCGTCAGGCAATGACGAATGCGGGTCTGGCCGACGGTCGAAATGGGATGGATCCCGATCGGATCGGTGTGATAATCGGCAGCGGCATCGGCGGCCTCAAGAGCTTCGAGGAGCAGCACGATGTGTATCGCGAGCGTGGCGTCGGCAAGATTTCGCCCTTTTTCATTCCGATGTTCATCGCCGACATCGCCGCTGGAATCGTCTCGATGCAGTTCAATGCCAAGGGTCCAAACTACGCCACGGTATCGGCTTGCGCCACGAGTGCTCATGCGATAGGTGATGCTTATCGAACGATCCAGTACGGCGACGCCGACATCATGATCACCGGCGGCGCGGAGGCCACGGTCACGCCGATGGCAATCGGCGGTTTCGCCAACATGAAGGCGCTCTCGGAGCGCAACGACAGCCCCGAAACCGCCTCGCGTCCCTTCGACGCAACGCGCGACGGGTTCGTCATGGGCGAGGGAGCGGGTATCCTCATTCTCGAGGAACTGGAACACGCGCTTGGCCGAGGCACGAAGATCTACGCCGAGCTCGTCGGATACGGCGCCACGGGTGACGCATATCACCTGACAGCTCCAGCACCCGATGGGGAAGGCGCCCAACGCGCGATGAAGCGCGCGCTAAAGGACGCCGGGCTCGACCCGAAAGACATCCAGTACATCAACGCGCACGGCACTTCTACGCCGGCGAACGATTTCAACGAGACCCGAGCCATCAAAGCCGTGTTTGGGGAGTCGGCGAAGACCGTCAACGTCAGCTCGACGAAATCCGCGACCGGACACATGCTTGGCGCAGCAGGGGCAGTCGAAGCGGTAATCAGCG
>DASXYR010000231.1:0-8077 GCA_036502385.1 Gemmatimonadaceae bacterium | reverse complement strand
GAGCTCGCGTATGACGGCTATGTGCCGCCGAGCATTTTCGAGACCCCGGGAGCGCGCGACGTTGCGATCGAGTTCCACTCCATGTCCAAGACGTACAACATGACTGGGTGGCGCTGCGGCTGGGCCTGCGGCAAGCAGGAATTCGTGGGCGCGGTAGCGAAGGTGAAGTCTTTCATCGACACAGGGACGTTCATGGGGATTCAGGCAGCAGCGGCAACCGCGCTCGATAAATGCGCCGATTGGATTCCGGACAACGTCGCGGAGTTCAAGCGTCGCCGGGATGCGGCAGCCGACGCCTTTACCGAGGCTGGATTCCCGACGCCGAAGCCAAAGGCAACGATGTACCTGTGGTGCCCACTTCCGAAGAACATTCCGAGCGCCGTATTCGGCGAGCGGCTTCTTCAGGACGAGGGAGTCATCGTCCTGCCCGGCTCGCTGTTCGGCCCGGGCGGCGAAGGCTTTTTCCGCGTTTCGTTCATCGTCTCACCTGAGCGTCTTCGCGAAGCAGCGGTACGCGCGGGTCGTGTGCTCAAGAAGCTCCAGGCTCAAGCCGGTGATGACGCTCGCAGCGGGCGCCGTACGGAGTCGAGTGCAGCTGGTATGGCGCGCGCCTGATGATTTTCCGCCGCGCCTCATCACCGGCTGACGGAACGAGAAAGCGGCTTTCCACGCCCTTTCTCGTTTCCGTCGGCGTGCACCTGGTGGTGGTCGTGGCGCTGATGCGGATGCTGATTCTCAACGGAGATTTTTCGCCGACGCCAAAGCGTCAGGCGTCGTTGGAGGAGCACGTTGGGTTCGTGAGCATCGCGAAGGGCGGCGTGAAGATTCCCGTCGCCGGCAAGAGTGGCGGGAACGGAAAACCTGAGACTCCGCGCGAGATTCACGTCGTCGCGCCGACAGCGGTGCCGACGACGATCCCGGCTGAAGTGGGGCCGCCAACGAAGACGACGGATTACGAGGGAACCGGTCCCCTCGTTGGAGTCGGTGGGCCGACCAGGGGTGTTCGTCCGCAGTACTCCGATCCACGTGTGTGGGAGCCGCCGGGGCCAATCGTGAGCACGCCGAAAACCGTAGCGCAAACGATCGACAGCCTCATTGCCGACGCGATCGCGCCGTACAACGATTCCGTCGCGGCCGCGGCGCAGCGTCGCGACCCAACAGACTGGACCGTTGAAAAGGGCGGTTACAAATGGGGCATCGACAAACGCGCGATCCGATTGGGCCCAGTCTCGATACCTACGGCGCTCCTTGCAATGCTGCCACTGAATATCACCGGCAACCCGACGACGATTCAGCGTGATCGCGCATTTGCCGCGATGAACAGCGATATCCAGTGGCACGCTCGTCAGGCGATCAACGAAGCCGATTTCATGAAGGCCGTGCGGAGCATACGCGAGCGCAAAGAGCGCGAGCGGGCGGCGGCACTCAGCGGCGGCGCTACGACGCCGAAAGACGGGTCCGAGGACCAGAAGCCGAAGTAAAATCACGGGCGCCACGGATCTGGCGTCCGTTGCGCTGGCCTCTTAAACGCACACCTGGCAGTAACTTAGCGGTCTCACAATTCCGTTATTGCTATTTTTCCAGCACCTGCTAGATTTGCAGCAGTTCACCAGCTGACCCGCACTTCTTCGACAGGTTCGAAATGGCAAACGATACCGAGCTCGATGGCTTGAGCCGCAGAGAGCGGCAGATCATGGACTTTCTCTTCCAGTCCGGCAAAGCATCGGTCGGAGAAGTAATGGATGGGATTCCCAATCCGCCCGGATACTCGGCCGTGCGCGCCACGCTCCGGACGCTGGAGCAAAAGGGTCGCGTGGTGCACGAGGAAGATGGACGCGCCTACATCTACCGGCCGACCGTCCGGCGAGAGGCCGCGCGACGCTCGGCGCTCACGCACGTTCTCAAAACGTTTTTCGATAACTCGGCGGAGCAGGCCGTCGCTGCGCTGCTCGAGCTCAAGGGGCCAAAGCTCAGTGAAGCGGAGCTGGAGCGCGTCTCGCGCCTCGTCAACGACGCCAAGAAGGAGGGACGCTGAGATGCTCACCGATTTCATTGGTCGTTACTCGTCGCTCCAGACCGCGCTTCCAGTTTTGTTCGATGCGGCGCTCAAGGGAGCGCTCCTGGTGGTCATCGCGGCAATTGCCGCCTATCTCTTGCGCAACCGGTCCGCCGCGTCCCGCCATGCAGTGTGGTCGGCGGCGGTGATCGGTCACCTCATGATTCCCGCGCTCGTTTGGGTTCTCCCCGCGTGGAGATTACCGGTTCTTCCGGCGGCGGAATGGATGCAGTCGTCGGCTGCAGTTGCGCCGGCTCACGCCAGTCCTGTCATCGACACGCGTGGAGCTCAGTCGAGTGGTTCGAGCGTCACACTCGTGCCGCGCACGGCCTCCAACGCGCCAAGCGCGTCGGAGCCCGGTACTGGGATCGTCGGGCGTATCACGGCTTCACAAGCATTGCCTGCGCGTTCCGTTGAGACCGCTCGCGCCCCGCTCTCGGCGGTTCAGATAATCGCCGCGCTCTGGCTCGCTGGATCGCTCATCGTGCTTCTCCGGCTTGCGGTCGGAACCTGGCGAGTTGGACAGCTCGCTCGCGAAGGCGCGCGCGTTGAGGACGGACTCTGGCTCTCTCTCGTACAGCGTCTTGCCAACCGGCTCGGTGTCACGCGGCCGCTCATCCTCCTTCGAGGCGAGCGGCTGGCTGTGCCCGTGACGTGGGGCATCGTGTATCCGGCTGTTCTGCTCCCGCAGGACGCTGACACGTGGTCTGAAGAACGCCGTCGTTTTGTGCTCGTGCACGAGATGGCACACGTGAAGCGCTTCGATGCCCTCACTCAGCTCCTCGCGCAGCTGTCGCTCGCGCTTTTCTGGTTCGATCCACTCGTGTGGGTCGCCGCGCACAGAATGCGCGTGGAGCGCGAGCACGCGTGTGACGATTACGTGATTCGCGACGGCACAACTCCGTCGCTCTATGCGGGCGAGCTGCTGGAGATGGTGCGCTCGATAGGAACTCGCAGGCACGACCGCGCCGCTCCGGCCTTTGCCGCGCTCGCAATGGCGCGTCGCTCCGAGTTCGAGGGACGCATGCTTGCGATTCTCGATCCGCGTCTTGACAGACATACACTCAATCGAAGGGGCACGCTGATGACCGCAATGATAGTTGCACTGCTGACGCTCCCGCTCGCGGCGTGGCGTCCATTCCAGCAACCGTCTGTCAAAGCGGAGCCGGCGGTTCAGGCGACTGCCAAAGCGGACGAATTCCCGTCTTCCTTCAAAGTCACGTTCGGTGAGCCGACGGCCTCTGAATCCCATCCATTGAAAGCCGCGGCGGCGAAGAATGCTTGGCAGAACTCGGTCTGGTCATGCGACTCCGACCGCGAGGGAACCCACATTACCGTGAGCGACAACGGCTCGAATCAGATCATGCAGTACCTGGTGAGCGCCAAGGGTCGCTGTTCCGAGGCTGCAGTCGTTGGAAAAATAGAGTTTTCCCCTGATGAAACTCGAATCACTCAGTTGGCGCCTGGCGGATTCGCCAGGTTTCGTGAGCGCACAGCTGCAATCGATCGTGCAGTATCAGTGACTGCGGTCGGGGATGGATCGCTTTCCTACGCCGCGATCGTAAATGGTCGCACCGTTCCTTTCGACGGCGGACTTCAAGCCTGGCTTTCCGGGTTCCTCCCCGAGGTAATCCGTGAGGCGGGGATCGACGTTCCCGAGCGCGTAACCAGAATTCGCGCGCAGGGCGGGGTGCCGGCGGTTTTGCGCGAGGTCAGTCAGATCCACACCACGTCCACAAAGCGCGCGTACTACGAGGAATTGCTCAAGGGCGCGCCGCTCTCAGGGGGTGACGCGGACAAAGTCGCGGCGCAGGTGAGCAATGATCTTTCGGCGAGCTCGGGAGACTTGAGCTCCGTCCTCCAGCAGCTGCCGCGCGCCGCGCTGCAAAGCGCTGGTGCACGCGACGGCATCAAGTACGCGCTCGCACACATCGCGTCGAGCGGGGACAAAGCCAATACGCTCGAGATCATGGCACCCAATGCCGATCCGGAGCTTTTGCTCATTCTGGTGAAGGCTGCGGAAGACGTCCAATCCAGCGGAGACAAGGCGAATTTTCTGACCACCACCGCCGCCGAATACCTGACTCATCGCAACGAAACACTTCGGAACGCGTACTTCCACACCGTGGCGACACTTCAGTCAAGCGGCGACATGGCCAATGTGCTGATCTCAGCGATACCCTATGGCCACGCCGATCCCGGCGTGACGCCGCTGGTCATTGAAACATCCAAAGGTCTGGCGTCGAGCGGCGATGCGGCGAACGTGCTCATCGAAGTTGTCGGCCAGCATCTCCTACAACAAAGCACGCCAAACACAATCCTCGCGTTGATAAATCGGACGCTGACCATTGCGTCGAGCGGGAACCGCGCGAACGTGCTCATCTCTCTTGCGGACGCGAACGTTCTCTCGACGCGTGAGCTTCGCGATGCATTTACCAGGGCCGCCATGGCGCTGCCGTCGGACGGCGACAGGGCGAACGTGCTTGCAGCGGCGGCCTCGCATTAACGGACTGCCGGCGGGCACATGCCCCGCCGGCGCAAATACGGAAAACTGATTAACGCCGGCAGCACGGCGAATTGAGCGGAGGGCTCATGATACGGTTTAGTGCGAGAGTCGCGCATGTCAGTGCTAGAAAACTAGCAGTATTGGTGTTTGGGATCATCGCCGCCGCCCCGGCTGGTACCGCGCAATCCGTTCAGGCCCAGCAGAGCGCGCCAGTTGCATCGGGACCCGCCGTAGTTGCCGAGGCGACGGCCTCGGTCGCGGAGAAGCCGCCGGTGATCGACGGCCGCGACGACGACGCGATCTGGAAGAATGCGACGCCGATCACCGGTTTTCGGGTGTTCGACCCCAAGGAAAACGGCGATCCGACATTTGCCACTGAAGCAAAGATCGCGTACGACAGGCAGAACCTTTACGTGTTCACGCGGATGTACGATTCCCATCCCGACAGCATCGTTGCGCTGTTGTCGCGCCGCGACGTGAAAACGCAGAGCGAGCAGATCAAGATCATGATCGACTCCTACCACGATCGGCGGACGGGCTACGAGTTTGCGACGAATCCCGTCGGAGTAAAACGCGACTACTACACCTACGACGACTCCCAGGAGGATATCACGTGGGATGCGGTGTGGGATGTCGCAACCACAATCGACTCGCTCGGCTGGACTGCGGAGTTCCGAATCCCGTTGAGCCAGGTCCGGTATCCGCGCGCGGTAGAACACACATTCGGAATCATGATCATGCGGGACATCGCGCGGGCGAGCGAGCGCGACAGCTGGCCGGTATACCGCAGGTCGGTCCGAGGCATCTCATCGCAGTTTGGCGATCTCACGGGCCTGCGTGGTCTCGGGTCGCCGCACAGGTTGGAGATGGCGCCTTACGTCGTAGCGAAGAATGTCGGTGTCCGACAGACCGACGGGTTCGGACGCGCGCAAAAGCAAACCGTCGGTGGCGACCTGAAGTACGGTGTAACGTCCAATCTCACGCTCGATGCGACAGTGAATCCCGATTTTGGCCAAGTCGAAGCGGATCCGGCGCAACTGAATCTCACCGCCTTCGAGACATTCCTCGCCGAGCAGCGGCCATTCTTTCTCGAGGGGACGGGAATTTTCAGCTTTAACGGGGATGCCTCGCGACTGTTTTACTCACGAAGAATCGGCCGGGCCCCCCAGCTCGCCGGTTTGGTAAGCGATCCAAACGCAGACATCCCCGCCGCGACCCCGATTCTCGGCGCGGGGAAACTGACCGGCCGCCTCGCGAGCGGAACATCGGTCGGGACTCTGTTTGCGGTGACAGGCCGGCAGTCTGTCGGTCCAACGATGATCGAACCGCAGACCGAATACGGCGTCTTTCGCGCGTCACAGGACTTCAGGAATGGCCAGACCGGAATCGGCACGATCTTCACTCTGGTAAACCGGCAGCTCGACGATGTGTCAGCGCTTTTGCTGCGCCGAGAGGCGCTGGCTGGCGGGATCGACGTCCGCAACAGATTTGCAGGCGGCCGTTACAGTTTGTCCGGGTCGCTGTCGACCAGCCTCGTCCGCGGCAGTGCCGCCGCCATCAACCGGACCCAGTTGAATGCTGTGCACTATTACAACCGGCCTGATGCGGGTCTCGACTACGACTCGACGCGCACTTCTCTCGGCGGAAGCGATTTGCAGTTGAAGGGCGACAAAGTCGCGGGGACGTTCACCTACGGAGGCATGTACGAGCGCTTGTCCCCGGGATTCGAGACCAACGATCTCGGTTTTCTGTCCCAGGCGGACGAGCAGATAGGTCAGTTCTACGGCACCTTGCAGAGCGACCAGCCGCACGCCTTCTGGCGCAACGCGACCGCCCAGTTCGTCCAATACACCCAGTTCACGGCCAGCGGTCTGCCGACGACGAATTTCTCCGAGGTGGATCTGTACGCGGAGCTTCAGAACCGGATGACGGTGTCGGTCGATACGTGGACCGACAACATCCTCCCCGCCTACTGCGACCGCTGTGCTCGAGGCGGCCCCGCCGTTCGCGCGTCACCAGACGTGAACATGCTCATCAACATCTTCGCCGATCCCCGTCGCACGGTCGTGCCCAGCTTCGCTGCGATCTATACCGTCGGCGATGGAGGCAGATCGACACTCTGGCGCGTACGTCCATACGTCACCGTCCGATCGCGCAGCAATCTGAGCTGGGAGATCGGAACGCGCTACCAACGCAATCGAAGCGACACGCAGTGGTTCGACAACATCGGCGTTATCGGAAGCGATACCACGCACTACCTGTTTGCGCACCTCGACCAGGAGCTACTCAGCTTCACGAGTCGATTCAATTACACCGCGACGACGACGACATCGCTGCAGCTGTATGCGGAGCCGTTCCTGACGACCGGACGCTACTTCAGATTGCGCGAGCTCGCGGTGCCTCGGGCTGCGAGCTACGCCGACCGCTATCGTCCATTTCCGGGAGCGACGGATGACGCAAGCTTCAACGTCAAGCAGCTGCACGCGAGCGCGGTGTTTCGCTGGGAATATCGACCTGGCTCGACGCTGTTTCTCGTCTGGACGCAGGGGCGGGACCAGGACGATCGGAATCCTGGCACGTTCGCGCCAACAAGGGATTTCAGAGATTTGTTTGGAGCGCGACCCGACAACACTCTTTTGGTGAAGGCGTCGTACTGGGTGAACTTCTAGGCGCGGAAGGCGTCGTGCATAAAACTGAGGCTGCCTAGGAGAACTCCGCGAACCCCACGGTGTTCCCGCCCGGCTCACGCACGTAGATCTCCGTGCTGCCGTAGAACGTCTTGTGACGCGGCTTCACAACGGGCGCGCCGTCGAGTGATCTCACCACTGTGTCCAGGTCTTCGACCGTTATGAACAGCGCGACCGAGTGACCCATCAGGTCTTTCGCCACGCCAGGCTGCTCGTCGACGACGCTCGCGCGCGTCTGATACATGACTTCGACGGGACCCAGCTGGACGCTCGCGAAGATCAGCTTTCCGTCTGGTCCGGGGACTTGGTTCGTGATCGCGAAGCCAAGGCGGTCGACCCAGAATTTCAGACATGGTTCGACGGCTTCGACGATGAGAACGGGAGTGAGCTGCTTCAGCGCTGGGGTCGTCATCATAGACACTTCCGCACCGTCAAGACTGCGGGCCGTTGCCGCCCATGTTGGCGTCGAAGCCCGGGCGGAACACGCCGCAAACGACGCCGAGCACCCCGAAATCCATGCCGGGCTGCACGGTTATGTCCCGATCGCCGGGATTCGCGGCTTCGAGCACGATCGAGCCATTGCGGTGCGTTAGCGTCTTGACCGTGGCTTCTTCCCCCAGGCGAGCCGCGATGATGTCGCTGTCGCGCGCGTCCTGCACGGGATTCACCATCACGAAGTCGCCGTCGTTGATGCATTTCCCGACCATGCTGTCGCCCTTCACTTTGAGGAAGAACGTCTGCTCGGAGGGAACGAAGCGGCGATCGATGGTGATGAAGCCCTGCCGATGCTCGGGAAGGAGCGCCGGCTCTCCGGCGTGAATCTTCCCA
>DASXYR010000230.1:0-3147 GCA_036502385.1 Gemmatimonadaceae bacterium | reverse complement strand
TCTGGTTGACGGGCATTTCCCACTCCCTGAATCTCTGCGCTTCGACCGATTCGCGAAGATTGCGAACCATCAGATCGCGATTGAGGCGCTCCTGCTCCGGGAAGCCTGTCGCATCGACCGCCTCGAACTCGCGCAGAAAGACCTTCGTCTGCGCGTTGTCGCGATCGATCGCTGCCTGCGAGAGATCACTGAGTCGGTCGTTGTAGCGCTTGTCGCCGAGGATGGAGGCGAACTCGGGGGAATTGCGGAGGTTGTACTCCCACTGTTCGTCGAGGAGTCGGTGGAGATTCGCTACGCGAGTGTCGACGCTGCTTGAGGATGAAGCTGTTGTTGGCGCTGAGGCCGCACCCGAATTGATTTGCGGCGTCATGCAGGCAGCGAGTCCCAGGCAAAGAGCGCTGAGAAAAATGCGGGGGTCGTGAACATTCTTGGTCATCAACGGAGCTCGGAGGGATGGGACAGCCCTGCTTTAGGCCAGAAAGCTAGCGCCTGCGCAAGCCGATGATCTTACGCAGGCAACCAGCGCCACGGTTTCAGTGGCACCCGGTACCCGGCACCGGATTCCCCTACCTGGCCTTCTGCAGGACGATATCCCCGTTCACCGTGCGGACGTGTATCACCGCTCCTCCCTTGCCGATGTTCTGGCGCGCGCGAATGTACCGTCGTGGGGTTCCATCGGTGGCGTCCCAGTTACTCGTCTCGGTCGTCGTGACCGGCCAGTCGCTTATGATGCGGGTCTTGCGGCCGAAGTTGTTGGTGTAGGCTGTCTCGAGCTCCAGAGTGGCGTTGAGATTCGCCGGAAGTTCGAGCACGACATCACCCTTTCCCGACGTCACCTCCACCTGGTGCGAATCGGGGCCCTTGAGCTCGATCGAAACGCGGCCGGCACCTGTCTGCGCTTCTACCGATCCGGTTGCCGGACCGATGTCGATATCTCCGCCGCCCGTCGTGGCGTAGACGACTCCGCCTGATGGGCCGATCCGAACGCGGCCGCCGCCTGTTCTGACACGGGCGCCATCGGGGGCGCTGGGAAGCGAGATATCGCCGCCAGCGTAGCTCATCATGATTGCGTTGTCGGAGAAGCCCGTCAATTTGCTGCCACCGCGGACGTATGTCGTAGTGGAGTGCCCGTCGGACACACTACTGCTCACGCTTACATCCCCATCTTTTCCATCACCGGTTCCGAATCCATATCCGGATCCGCTGCGGTTGCGCGTGGACTGCGCATATACGACGGGCCCGCTACCCGAATTGCCCTCGAGATTTCCGTTGACGCGCTCGATCCTCACCATTCCGCCACCGGTAGATACCGAGCCATTCACGTTGGAGTCGGCCACGCGTATGTCGCCGCCTCCAGTATGGAGATCCACGTCGCCGTTTGACTTCTGAATGTTGATCTCGCCGCCGCCGGTATTGCCGGTGAATCGTCCGTCGACTCCGGTGATCGAAATCGATCCACCGCTCGACTTGACGCGAACGTTGAAGTTTTTGGGGACCTGAATCTCGAAGACGTGATGCGAGCTTTGATTCCCGGACGACTCGGTGAAGTGGCTGTCGAGCGTGGCGTCCCCATCTTCTGGACGAAGCCGCACTTCGGTCTGTCGCCAATCGCGGCCACCAAGAGCGGCGCGAACGACGACTTGTGGCTTATCCCAGCTGGTGATGACGAGATCCCCGCCGGTCTTGAGATCGATGTTGAGGGTGCCACCGCTTTTTACTGGAGCAGAGAGCTGAAAACTGGTGTCCGCCAGCGTTGCACGGGCGCCGACGATGGCCGGCAAAATCGGATCTGACGTGGAGATGATCGCTTCGCTTTTCGCACTCGACTTCCTTGCGGGCGCGCCAGTGGATATCGAAAATGACGATGCCGTGAGGGGGCCCGCCACGCGGCTCGCTTCCTTTGCAGCCGTAGGTGCAGTCGATCTTGGAACGGCGCGAAATGCGGCGAGCGGAAGCAGAACGATCGCCGAGAGAACAATAGCCAGGCGTCGTGCGCCAGGCGACAGCGACACGCGCCGGCGCGATCCATTGAGTACTGCGAGCAGCCTTCCCTCCAGCTGCGACGGCCGCGCCATCGCCACCGACAGGAATCCCGGCGCGCCAAACGCGCGCGCCGATCTCGCCACTTCGAGCAGGTGCGCGGCGTAGTCGGCGGCCGGAGTTCCGAGCGAGACCACTCTGTCGTCGCACGCGCGCTCGCATTCCGCGCGCAGCCGGCGCTCCGCGACCCAAACCAATGGATGGAACCAGTAGAGCGCGCAGGCGACGCCGGCGACGAGTTGACTGAGGGCATCACCGCGGGCGACGTGCGCGAGCTCGTGTCGCAAGACGATGCGGCGGTGCTCTTCCGACCAGTCGAGCGCATCCTCTGGCAGGAGGATGATTGGCGCGGTCCATCCCCAGGTGAGCGGCGTGCTCACGACCGAGCTCGAGCAAAGGCGCACGCTCTTCGCCACGCCTGACTCTCTTCGCTCCTCGTCGAGTATGCGCGCCCATTCGGGATCGTCGAGCGGCCAGGCCATGGTTCCTATGCGGCGGAGGCGGAAGCGTCCGATCGTGAGCCATGCAAGTACGGCGGTGAAGCCGAGAATCCAGAGCAGGGCCATGACGTCGATTGTTTGAATCGATGCCCGGTACCCGGTACCCGGTGCCCGTAACTGCCCAGTTGTGAGCTGATCGCTATTAGCTGTGAGCGAGCTCGACGACTGGGGGGCATTGGGTTGGATCGATTCGCTGGCCGGGGTGATCGCTGAGGGCGGGGCGTCGCGGAGTAACCGCGCGCTTGCGGCGAACGACGGTGGCAACAGGTGCACGTTCCACTGTGGCGATAACAGCATTATCGCCGGAAGTGCGAGAGAGCTGGCAAGCGTCGCGAAGAGTACGAGATGGCGAAGCGATGGCGCTGAGGCGCGGAGCGTCGCGGCGATGATGAGGCCGAGCGCGAGGATCAGCGTCAGCTTCGCGAGAAGTGCGGGGATGAAGGGATTCATGATGCGCCTCCTTTGTTGCGGGCCTTTTCGATCAGCTTTTCGAGATTGTCGAGATCTTCGTCGCTCCAGCGATCCTCATACAGGCCGACCATCGCGGCGACGGCGGAGCTGGCGGAGTTGTCGAAGAAAGTTCGAACGAGGTGCTTCACCGCAGACT
>DASXYR010000229.1:0-6372 GCA_036502385.1 Gemmatimonadaceae bacterium | reverse complement strand
GCTCGCTCCGGAACGTGATCATCCTCGTGCTGATCGCCGTGGTCCTGAAGAATCTGCTGGTGTGGATCGCGGGTCAGTTCGGCGCGACGCTCCAGGAGTACGTCACGCGCGATCTCCGCAATTCTGTCTACCGTCACCTCGCGCATCTCCCGCTCGGCTACTTCACCCAAATGAAAGCCGGCCAGATCCTGTCGCGCGTGATCAACGACACGTTCGAGACGCGGTTGATCCTTACACAGATCGTCACGCAGTCGCTCCAGAGTGCGTCGCTCGTGATCGTGTACATCGCGATCCTGTTCAGCATCTCGTGGCAGCTGTCACTAATCGCCCTCGTGATTCTTCCGTTGCTCGGCTTCTCGCTCCAACCGATGCTGAGGAAGCTGCGAAAGGGAAACCTTCGCCGCGGCAACGTGCACGGCGAGATGACGAGCGTGCTCCAGGAGACGATCAGCGGCATTCGGCTGGTGAAGGCGTCGGGAACAGAGTCATACGAGGAAGCGCGCTTCGCCGACGGGAGCAACAAGTACGCGCTTAGCAGTCTGAAGATGACGCGGCTGGCGCTGGTCGCGCCGCCCGTCACGGAGATCATCGGCACTCTGATCGCGGTTCTGATCCTGTGGATCGGTGCCTGGCAGGTACTGCGCAACGGGACGATGACCGGCGCGACGCTGCTTGCATTCCTTACGTTGGTGCTCCGTCTGCTCCAACCCCTCAAGCAGCTCTCGCAGATGCGCACCACCGCGCAGTCGTCGCTCGCGTCGGCGGAGAGGCTTTTCGAGATCCTCGACTCGCCGGCGGAATTCCAGCGCGATCGGGGCACGCGAGACGCCGCGAAATTCGACCGCGAGCTCAAGTTCGAGGACGTCAGCTTCTCATATGGTGACGCGCCCGTTCTTTCGAACGTCGATTTCAGCGCAAAAAAAGGCGAAGTCGTCGCGCTTGTGGGGCCAAGTGGGTCTGGAAAGAGCACGCTGGTGGATTTGATCCCGCGTTTCTACGAGCCGAGCGCAGGCCGCATCCTCCTCGATGGAATCGACACACGCGAGATCAAGCTGCCGATGCTTCGTTCGCTCACCGGAATCGTGAGTCAGGAGACGGTTCTCTTTCACGACACTGTACGGAACAACATCGCGTATGGCGCGATGGGGAAATACACGCAATCGCAGATCGAGGACGCGGCCAAAGCCGCCAACGCGCACGAGTTCATCGTGGAGCTGCCACACGGCTACGACACCCTTCTCGGAGAACGGGGGACCCGTCTTTCAGGGGGTCAACGGCAGCGATTGGCGATTGCCCGGGCCTTGCTCACCGATCCGCCCATCCTCATTCTCGATGAAGCGACGTCAGCCCTCGATACGGAGTCGGAACGTCTGGTGCAGGAGGCGGTTGACCGACTCTTGCAAGGAAGGACGGTGTTCGTGATCGCGCACAGGCTGTCCACGATCACGCACGCGGACCAGATACTCGTTCTCGATCGCGGTGAGATCGCGGAGCGGGGAACGCACGCCGAGCTTCTGACGCGGCGTGGCGCGTACTATCGTCTCTATTCGCTCCAGTTCGGTGATGCTGACGAGGCATCGATGGTTCCTTCAGCCGGGTAAGCTCAATTGCACGTTTTGTTTCTCTATGCGGGTCGCGAGTGGTCGGGCACGGCCCGTCTTTTTTCGAGAGCTGCGCGAGGCGTGTCCGAGCGCGGAGCCAAAGTCACGCTTCTCGTCGCACCGGACAGCAACGTGCATTTGGCGGTCTCGCCGCGGCGCGATCCCAATCAGCCCCGGCATACGCCGATACCCGAGCCGTTCGAGATCATTCCATTCTCCACCGAGGGCTGGTTCTTCTCCGCCGCCCGCAGGCTGCGAAAGATCTTTCGACGCTGGGATGCCGACACGATCTTCGTCACCAACGACCGCGAGCACCTCATCGCGGCGACGGCGTGCTGGATGAGCCGCGGTGGAGCGGTGGTCCGTTGGACTCCCGCTGGAAAGAGGCTGAGCATGGATAGCGCCGGACACTGGGGGGCCCGCCTCGCGAAAACATGGTATCTGTTCGCCAGCGAGACGGATCGCCGGGCGTCGGAGATTCCCAAGAAAGCCGCCGGAAGCAACGTCGCCGAGATCGGCGTCAACATCGACAACTATCGTCTGGACGCCCAGAAACCCGCCCCGGTCGACGAGGCGTTGACCGATCAGCCGAAGGCGGTGCCCCTCGACTACATAGTCTGTGTTTACGACCACACCGCGCGCGGTCGCGCGGCGACGGCAATTCGCACCCTATCGATGCTCGCGCCACGGCATCCAAACCTGCGGTTGATGTTCGTCGGGCCGGGCTCGGACGACGAAGACCTCCGCATGCAGGCGGCCGCCCTTCGCGTGCTCCATCTCGTGAGCTTCCTCGGCGAGCGCGATGACCAGACCAACCTGATGCGCGACGCGCACCTCGGCTGGGTCGTCGCCGAGGCGGACACCGGAGTGTACGGGCTTCTGGATCTGATGGCGCTCGGCATTCCCGCCGTCGCGAGCGAAGGCGGCATCGCGCAGCGCTACCTCGCGCACGGAATCAGCGGCGCTCTCTACCCACCCGACGACTCGGCGTCGACGGCGGCGGCGGTCGCCGGATTACTCAAGAACGAGGAGTCGCGCGACGCGATGGGCAAGGCGGCGCGCACCCGCGTCGCGCGGGAGTTTCCCGAGACCGCGATGATCGAAGGCTTCGATCGCGCGGCGAATTCCGCGCGTACGGGAAGCCGGCGCGCGGGGTGAGCCCTTCCGGCGGTCTTTCGCGAGCAGCCATCCTCTCTCCATAGATTACGCCCGGTGCGAGTTCTGATAATCGGCAGCGACAACCCGTGGCGCATGGAGCGGGGGACGCAACGCGCCCTTCGTCGAGCGGGTCACGTGACGCGTGTGATCGACGATGCGCGGGCGAAGAAGTTGATCGGCCGGAATCTCGCCCAGCGGTGGGCGATCTCGCAGGCGAAGCGCTTCAAGCCGGATTTCGTCCTGCTCTCGAAATGCGGCGCGCTGGCCCCCGACACGGTGCGCCAGATCATCGACGGGAAGTCGAACGCGATGTGGTTTCACAACGCGCAGTCGTTCAAGAGCACCTACCGCCCCGACATCGCGCATGTCGTAAAAATCGGTAAACTGACCCAGACATTCTTCGTGGCGGGTTTCGAAAAGGAATGGGCTCGCCTGGGACTTCCGGCGAAATTTCTCCCGTCGTGCGCGGATGTCGGCATCAAGCCGGTCCCGGCCGAGAAACTGTTCGCAGCGGATGTGGTCTTCATCGGCTCGGGCCACGACGCGGCACGCGCGAAATTCCTGCTCAAGGTCGCGGCCAAGTACGACTTCAAGGTCTGGGGTCCTGAGTGGGCGGAATGGCGCAAGCCGCTGCATTGGGGCGGACGGTCCGTGGAGGGCAAGGAATTCGCCGCCGTCTGCGCCAGCTCGAAGATCATTCTCGGCGTCAATCCTTCCCGATTCACGGGCGACGCCGGGAATACCACATCGGATCGCACCTGGATGACGATTATCGCCGGCGGATTCTTTCTCGGACACGGCACTCCGGAGCTCAAGCGCATGCTGCACGACGGAGAGCATTGTGCGTGGTACAACGACATCGATTCCTGCCTCGCGCAATGCAAGAATTACCTGCTCAATTCCCACGCGCGGGAACGGATCAGAAGAGAGGGGCAGGGTTTCGTGCGGCAATACCATACCTTCGACCAGAGAATCAGGAATCTCCTCTCGGGTGAAGAGTTCGTTAACCCGCTCGGATAGCTTCATAAGGTGACTGCGACCGAAGTGAAAGCGGCGGACATCCCGAAGCAGCCGAGCAGGGCGGTTCGCAAGCCGACGATGGCCCACCGTGCGGAGTACTACACGATGCGCGCGACGATCCGGGCCCTCAGCGCGCTGAGCTGGGACTCAGCATGCAAGGTCGGTGAGCGACTCGGCGCGCTTGGTTATCGTCCGCTCGGTATTCGAAAGCGCGTCGTCGAGCAGCAGATCGCGGCCGCGTTTCCCGAGCTGAATCACGAAGCGGTCGTGAATCTCGCCCGCCAATCCTACCAGCATCTCGGCCGCACGTTCATCGAGACCGCGCTGCTCGATTCGCTCGGCAAGGATGGACTCCAGGAGCTGGTGGAGAGCGTGGAGGGGTGGGAAGAAGTCGAAGAAGTGATGTCGAAGGGAAAGGGCGCCGTGATGGTCACCGGCCACATCGGCAACTGGGAGCTCGCCGGCGGGTACGTCGCCGCGCGCGGAATTCCCCTCGACGCAATCGCCCGCGGGATGGCGAATCCCCTCTTCGATGCGTACATCAATCGTACCCGCGAAGGCCTCGGGATGACGATCGTTCACGACTCCGAAGCTGTCCGGCGCACCCCACGCTCGCTGAGGGCGGGAAGGGCGGTCGCGTTCGTCGCCGACCAGGGGGCGAAGGGCCTTGCGTCGACGTTCGTTCCCTTTTTCGGACGGCCTGCCAAGACTCCGCGTGGTGCCGCGGTATTCGCTTTGCGTTTCGAGGTTCCTGTTTTGTTCGTCGTCGCGCTTCGCAAGCCGAATGGACGGTATCGTCTGATCGTCGAGCGGCTCGAGGCGAAGCGCTCGGGTGACATGGATAGCGACGTCGATGCCATCGTCGCCCGGTTCACGGAGCGGTTGGAGCACTGGGTGCGCGTAGTTCCGGCGCAGTATTTCTGGCAGCATCGCAGGTGGAGGCGCCAGCCGCCGGACACCCCGGCCGCGCTGCGAGATCCGTCGGCGTAACGAGGGGAGGGCGATGCTGGATCCCAAACAGCGACAGAGATTTCTTCGCGACAACCGCGCGCGCATTGGGATAGGCATAGTCCTGGTGATGGCCCTCGCCGCGATCCTGGCGCCACTCGTCGCGCGCCAGAATCCGATCAGCATTGACCTGCTGCACACCCTGCAGCGTCCCTCCGCGCAGCATTGGCTCGGCACCGACATCCAGGGTCGCGACATCTGGTCCCGCCTCGTGTACGGAGCGCGCGTCTCGCTCACGGTCGGACTCATCTCGCAGGGAATCGCGCTCGCGCTCGGCGTCACGCTCGGCTTGCTGGCAGGGTTCTACGGCAAGTGGGTGGACGAAGTCGTGATGCGGCTTGCGGATGTCACGCTCGCATTTCCGACGCTTTTGCTCTTGATCGCGATGGTCGCCGCGCTACAGCCGTCGGAGGGAGTAGTCTTTGCCACGATCGGCATCGTCGGCTGGGCGGGAATGGCCCGCATCGTTCGGGGTCAGGTGCTGGTCGTGCGTCAGCTCGAGTACGTCCAGGCGATCAGGGCCCTGGGCGCGGGCGACATCCGGATCATGACGCAGCACGTGCTGCCGAACGTCATCGCGCCCGTGGTGATCACGGCGACGCTCGGCGTCGCCGGCGCCATCATGGCCGAGGCGGCGCTCTCGTTTTTGGGACTGGGCGTTCCTCCACCGGCGCCGAGCTGGGGGTCGATGATTGCAGACGGCCGCGATCTCTTCCAACTTCAAACCGCTCCGTGGACCTCCGTGTTTCCGGGTGTCGCGATCGGGGCGGCTGTGCTTGGCTTCAATCTGCTCGGCGACGCGCTGCGTGACGCGCTCGATCCGCGGCAATACTACAAGGCAAAGAAGGAGGCGTAGAGAGATCTCGACAGCGGGCTCGGAATGACCGGGCCACGGCAATCACCTCAGAACGAGGATGACAATGCTGCTACAGAATACGGCTACAGCGCCTGTAAATGTGCAGACTACGGTCGCACAACCCTCTTTCACCGATACACTGATCGGATCGTTTCGCGACGCGTTCTCGATGGTGGTGAGCGCGATCCCCCGCATACTCGGCTTCATCATCATCGTGGCGATCGGCTGGTTCGTGTCGACGCTGCTCGCGCGCGCCGTTGTGGGGCTGCTGCGCGCGATTCGCTTCGACGAGCTGATGCAGCGCTCGGGCCTCGCGGATTTCGTGGCGAAGATGCAGACAGGGATCGATTCGGCGGGACTTGTCGCCGCGATCGTGAAATGGATTGTGAGACTCGTCGTCCTGCTCGTCGCATTCGACGCCCTGGGATTGCCGGCCGTCTCGGATGTTATGCGGCAGCTCCTGCTCTGGTTGCCGGATCTGGTGGTGGCAATCTTCGTTCTCTTCATCGGCGGGATCGCCGCAAGGGCGCTCGGCAACATCGTGCGTGGCGCTACGGCCGAGAGCGGATTCGCAAACCCGGAGACGTTGGCGAATGTCGCGCGCACCTCGGTGTGGGCGTTCGCGATCGTGGTCGCGATCAATCAACTGGGAATCGCGACCAATCTGATCAATACGCTATTCACGGGTTTCGTCGGCGCACTGGCGATCGCGCTTGGTCTGGCGTTTGG
>DASXYR010000228.1:0-4431 GCA_036502385.1 Gemmatimonadaceae bacterium | reverse complement strand
GGCCCTCGACCGATTCCGCGCGCGACTCTTACGCGCGGGACCGACGAACGCAGGATAGGGAGGTGAGGGGTGTGGTCGCAGGTGGCGTGCTCGCGTAGCAAGAGACTCTGGCTGGGTGCCCGGTCGCCAGCGCAAGCGGCGAGTGGGCTGACAGAGGCTCGATGCGTGTAAGCGAGCTAGCTACCGAAGACGACACCCCTCGCCGACCCAAACAGCGATGTATCGGAAACGCGACGCCAAGGCTACGCGCGCGAGCTATTCGTCGAGAATCGCGTCCGTTACGAAGTAGCCTTTGCCGCTGCGAACGCTCGCAGCGACGCTGCGGCGCGTGTCGTCCACGTGGTCCTCGCGGCCATCGAGTTGGGTGCGCTCGGCGCGGAAGCGACGGCCGGCTTCGATGCAGAAGAGATCGCAGAGAGTGATCTCGCGCTCGCACGTCTCGACGCCGCGGTCGTCGATCAGACTCTGGGTGCGCGCGATCACGCACGCCGTCGCGAAGAGATCGATCGCCATATTCGCCAGCCTTTCCAGGACCAGTTGACTGTCCACGATCTTCTCGCGGTGGCGAAGGATCGCCTTGTCGGTAGCAGAGCCCAGGTCGGACACGTGGCGCTCGAAATATTCCTTGTGCTTTTTGAGGCGCTCGTGGAGATCGATGTCGAGCGTCGACGTTTGGCCGAGCCGCAATTTCACGCGTGATGTTGCATAGCCGCTCAGCAATCCGAGATTGCGCAGCGGTCTCCGCAGTGCCGAACCGATCTCCTTCAACGCCTCGGCAGGCGCCTGCACGCCGTTCAGGGCGATGAACAATCGCAAGACCTCGTTCGCGCCCTCGAAGATTCTGTTGATGCGCGAGTCGCGGAGCATCCGCTCGTAGGGATACGGCTTCACGTATCCGCGCCCGCCGGCGAGCTGCACCATGTCGTCGGCGGCGCGCCAGACCATCTCGCTCGCGAAGACTTTGGCGCACGCGGCCTCGAGTGAGAAATCGTTGTCGCCGCGATCGACGAGCGATGCGAGGACGCCGAGCATCGCATCGGAGGCGTAGATGTCGCTCGCGATTCGGGACAGCTTGCGCTGCGTGATCTCGAAGTCGGCGAGCGGGTGCCCGAACTGCACACGCTGCTCGCCGTAGGCGGTCATCTCCTTCAGCGTGCGCTTCGTGCCGCCGGTGCATCCCGCCGCGAGCGTAAGGCGTCCGGCGTTCAACACGTGTACCGCGACGCTGAATCCGCGTCCGACGGCGCCAAGTACGTGATCCGCGGGCACCTGCAGCGCCTCATAGGAGAGCTCGGCCTGTGTGGACCCGCGAATCCCAAGCTTGTGGACCGTCTCGACCACGCGGAAGCCGGGCATGTCGGGGCGGATGAGAAAAGCCGTCGGCCGGAGCACGGTCTCTCCACGTCGCTGTACTACCGTCTGCGCAAACGTCGCGATCACCCCGGCGCGATGCCCGTTGCCGATCCAGATCTTGCGCCCGTTGAGACGCCAGTGGGAGCCGTCCCTGGCGAGCGTCGCCGTCGTCTTGATGTTCTGCGCGTCGGATCCGACGTCGGGCTCCGTCAGCGCGTAAGCCGCGAGAAAATCTCCTCGCGCGAGCGGCGGGAGATAGCGCTCCTTCTGCGCGTCGTTCCCGTGCAGCACGATCGCTTTCGATCCGAGCCCGCAATGGACACCAACCAGAACGGCGAGCGAAGCGTCGATCGACGACAGCGTCTCGAACACGCGCGCGTAAGCGGACGACGAGAGCTCGAGGCCGCCGTAATTCTTCGGGATGGTAAGTCCGAGCATCCCGATCTCCGCGAACGCGCGGATGACGTTCTCGGGAATCGTTTCCTCTTCGTCGAACTTCGCGGAGTCGATGAGATCGCCGTCGAGCGCGCGCAGATCCTTGATCAACCGGCGGACTGTCCGCGCCTCGTCGGGTTTCCGGTCGTCGAGCGATCGCGGATAAGGGAAGAGAAGCGAGTCGAGCACTACGCCCGCGAAGATGCCGCGGGTGAAGGACTGCTGGGTTTGCTCAGCCACTTATTGATATTGGAAAGTGTTAGTACGCGCGAATGCGGTTTTCATATCGGCATCGTGACGCTAGTCACGCGACCGGCGGTATCCAACTGAGCAGACAACTCCTCGGGCACCGTCACCGGTTTGTCGCACGTATAGCCGCGACACACGTAAGCCGTCGGCTCCCCATCGATGAGCGGTCGATCGCTCAACAGCTTCACGCTCGTTTCGCCCTTCGCCGCTCCGCCCGCCAGCACAAGCGATGGAACGTACTGCCCGGCGACGGCTCTCTCCAGTGCCTTGAATTCCCCTTCGTTGATATTGCCAATCAACGCTACCTCGACGGCGCCGTTGATCTCCATGTCGGCGCAGCCGAGGAGATGGCCGAATGCCGTTGGGTATCGTGCCATCGGTTCGGCGAGCGCCTCGAGCGTGAACGTTGCCCTTCGCCGGTACTCGGCGTCGTGGCCGAGCTCGGCCAGATACAGAAGCAGCTCGGTCGCGAGCGATGTCCCCGAGGGCGTCGCGTTGTCGGTCACGTCGCGCGGACGCGTGATAAGTCGCTCGGCGTCGCTGGCGGTATCGAAGAGCGCGCCGACGCTGTCGTCCCAGAACCACTTTATCATCGCGTCGGCGATCTCCCGCGCGCGAACGACCCATCGCTCGTCGAAGGTCAGCTCGTAGAGGGCGATGAATCCGAGAGCCACCGCGGCGTGGTCCTCGAGGAATCCTGCGATTCTCGTCACGCCTTCCTTGTGGGAGCGCATCACGCGGCCGTTGCGCACCATCTCGCGCGCGAGAAAGTCGGCGTTGCGGACGGCCAGTGTGCGGAAATCCTCGCGATCGAAGACTCGTGCGGCGGTGGAAATTCCGCGGAGCATCAGTCCGTTCCAGGCGGAGAGAATCTTCTCGTCGCGTCCAGGCCACACGCGCCTTCCGCGTGCTTCGTAGAGAACGCGCTTTCCACGGGCGATCACGGCGTCGAGCATCTCTTCGTCAACGCGGGCGTGTGCGGCCGCCACGGCGCGATCGCTGCCTACGAAGAGAATGCTCTTTCCCTCAAAGTTTCCGCCCGGCGTCACCCCGTAGTAGGACTTGAAGACACGGGCGTCGGCTCCGAGCAGCGAGTCCAGCTCGTGTTCGGTCCAGACGTAGAACCTGCCTTCGTGTCCTTCGCTGTCCGCATCGAAGGACGAATAGAAGCCGCCCTCGTCCGACGTCATCTCTCGTCCGACCCATTCGACCGTCTCGATCGTGACGCGCCGCACTTCGGAGTCTTTTGTCGCCTGGAAGAGATTGGCGCCCAACCGAATGAGAAGCGCGTTGTCGTAAAGCATCTTCTCGAAATGGGGCACGAGCCAGGTTGCGTCGACTGCGTAGCGCGCGAATCCGCCGCCGATCTGATCGTAGATGCCCCCGCGTGCCATCCGTCGAAAGGAGTTTGTCACCATCTCGAGTGCATCGGCCGCCCCCGTCCGCTTCCAATATCGAAGGAGAAAGTCCAGCGTCATCGTCGCCGGGAATTTTGGGGCGCCCCCGAAGCCGCCGTTGGCGTCATCGTAGCGCTGGGTCAGCGAGCGGTGAGCGGTCGCGAGGAGTTGCGGAGACAGCGGGCCGCCGCTTCGAGCGCCGAGTCGGTTCGTTTCGTAGATCTGGCTGAGTCCTTCGGCGGATTCGACGACACCGGAACGTCGTCGCTCGTATGCCTCGCTGACCGAGGCAAGAATTCGCCTGAACGATGGCAGCCCGTGACGATCCTCGGGCGGAAAGTATGTACCGCCGTAGAACGGGCTTCCGTCGGGCAGCAGGAACATCGTCATCGGCCAGCCACCGTGTCCGCTCATCGCCTGGACGGCCTGCATGTAGATGCCGTCGATATCGGGACGCTCCTCGCGGTCGACTTTGATGTTGACGAACTTCTCGTTCATGAGGCGCGCGGTATCCTCGTCCTCGAAAGACTCGTGCGCCATCACGTGGCACCAGTGGCACGCCGCGTAGCCGATGCTGAGCAGAATCGGCTTGTCCTCGCGCTTCGATTTCTCGAGCGCCTCCGGGCCCCACGCATACCAGTCAACCGGATTCTCGGAGTGCTGGAGGAGGTACGGACTCGTTTCGTGGGCTAGGCGGTTAGGCATGACTCGGGATTCCGGCGGCTTCGGGCTTGAACTGAACACTACCGGCCGGGGGCTGTGAGCGGGACGGCCGGGGGCTTCGGGTTTTACTCATCGAGATACTGGGTGAGTTCCGGCCCCGGTGTTTCTTCCCACTGGTTACCCACTCTATAGAGCGGCGGGTACGATCTGCGAGACCGGTGAGACCGGTGAGAATGCGTGCGGGGTTGTTGCTGTATTTCAATCGTGAGATGAAGGATGAGAGATGGCCACGAATTCTGTTCCATTAAATGGCCGGCATCCAGCCTCTGAACAA
>DASXYR010000227.1:0-4291 GCA_036502385.1 Gemmatimonadaceae bacterium | reverse complement strand
GGCGCGTGCGCGAACGAGTACGCGGCGAGCGCTGTCGGCCAGACCGGCGCGGGCGAGCACAGCGGCTACCACGATCTGACCTTCGCGCCCGTAATAATCGCGCTCCTGCAGCGGTGCCGTCTTCTGATATTCGGCAGCCCGAGCCCACGCCTCGTCGGGCGAGGCGCGAACAGCGTTCGTCGTCATGATCCAGAGCTGGCAGCGGGCGGAAAGCATCTCGTTGGGAAAGCGCCGCGCCGATTCATCGCACCAGGTCTTGGCGTTCGGAAACTCGCCCAGGTCATACGACGTCGCGTACAGGCCCCAGAGTATTTGCGGCGCCGCGGTGAGGTATGCGTCGGCTTCGTATGCGCGCTGCGCAAGATTGTGGGCCTCCATCCGGTCGGCGCCCTTCTGGTACTGCACGGTGCTAAGCACGTACAGCGCTCCCGCCTGTGTCGGATTCAGTGCGATCGCAGCCCGAAGATCGGTTTCCGCCGAACGCAGCAGATCATCGACCTTTCTCTGGTCGGTGACGAGCCCGTTGGCAATTGGCCGAGTGTAAAGCGTGCCCCTCAACTCGAGCGCATCCGGGTTCCGCGGATCGAGCGCGAGAGCGCGATTGGCGTGAGCCATTCCGGCGTCGATCTGCCGCCTGACTTCCGCCGGGTCGTTGGTCATTTTCTCTTGCTGAAGCGCGATCTGCCCGCGCGCGATGATCGGCTCGGGCCATTTACGATCGAGCGCTTCGGCCTGGTCGAGCACCGAGTCGGCTGATGCGAGCTGGCGCGCCGCGTCGCCGGACTTGCCCGCGTGATCGAGCGTTTCCGCGTCCTTCCTCATCCGCTCCGCGCGCTGCAGGAACGACCACGCCTCGGAGCTCTGTGTTCCCGCGCGCAGCGTTCGGAGCTTGATCTCGTCGCCCATCCAGCCGCGGAGCATCAGCGCCAGCTGCTGCGCGAGCTTCGTCTGCAGCGCGAGTGGATTCCCGATCGGATTTATGACGGAAGCGCGATCGATCTGGGCGCCGCTGTTGCCATCCAGAAGGCGCATCGTCACGCGCACATTTTTTCCTTCCGGCGCGATTATTCCATCCACCAGCGTGCCCGCTTCGAGAGTCCGCGCGATGCTGTCGAGTGGCACATCCTTCCCACGAAACTGGGTGACACCGCCCTTCGACACCACGTCCAGCGCAGCGACCTGGCCGAGCTGATCGACCATCGATTCGGTGAGTCCGTCGGCGAGGTATCCGAGCCGACCGTCGGGACTCTGGTCCGTGAAGTAGAGGACCGCGATGCGCTGAGGCCTGAACGCTCCGGCTCCCGCAACAGAAGCGGTGTGTCGCGAGTTCCAGAGATAGGTCTTGCCCGCCCACCCCGCGCCGCTGACTACTATCACTCCCAGAATCAGGATCAGAGCGAGGAGACTCCAGTTCCGCTCCTTCGATCTGTTCACCCTTCCGGTGCGGCGACCCGTGCGCCGCACGGTGTGCATCCCACTCTGGCGGCAGGCCTGGAGAGCGTCAGCAAACTCCGCAGCGGTCTTGAAGCGATCGGCGGGCGCCTTCTCGAGGGCCCGAAGCACCGCGTCCTCCACTTCTTCAGGGATCGACTGACGAACGATGCTGAGCGACGGCACCTGATCGAGCGAATGTCGCGCTATCAACGCCTGCGTGGTGCGACCCGTAAATGGGGGCTGTCCGGCGAGCATCTCGTACAGCACGCATCCCAGGCTGTAGACGTCGGTGCGTCCATCGAGATTGGGATCGGCCATTCCCTGTTCGGGGCTCATATAGGTCGGAGTGCCGAGCGAAACGCCGGTCGACGTGAGCTTCGCTTCCCCCATCGCGCTCACTGCCCGCGCGATCCCGAAATCGGCGACCATCGCCTGTCCGTCCTCGAGGAGGATGTTCTCCGGCTTGATGTCGCGATGGATGATGCCGTGTCGGTGCGAGTGGTCGAGCGCGCTCGCGACTTCGCACGTTATTCGCAGCGCGTCATCGAGCGGAAGCTGTCGCTCCCGATTCAGCCGTGCGCGCAGCGATTCTCCTGCGACATAGGGCATCACATACCAGAGCTCGCCATCGGCTTCCCCTGAGTCGTAGATGGGAAGTATGTGGGGATGGCTCAGATGGGTCGCGAGATCGATCTCGCGGCGGAAGCGTTCCGGGCCAAGCGCGAACCCTACATCAGCGAGGAGGACCTTGAGCGCGACTTCGCGATTGTGCTTGAGGTCGCGCGCGAGATATACCGTAGCCATTGCCCCGTGACCGAGCTCGCGCTCGATCTCGTAACGGGAGGCGATGGCAGTGCGCAACCGCTCGAGTGAGGTGGACATGCCCCGCGCTGGAAGGGAAAGAACCGCCGCCAACTATATGGGTGTTTGACCGTGGCCGCCAGAGAGAGGGTGCGCGACAAAATACGCCCCAGATTGAGGGACCCGCGCCACATGCTTCGTGCAGGTAGTTGAACGGACGGAACCATAGCCTTACTACAGACCCAGGCATTGAAGCTTGTCCGCGCTCATGAGACTTTTGGGTGTACTCGCATGTTTATTGCCGGCCAACGGTTTTCGAAACCGTGTGACTTCTATCTTTGAGAGGGCCCCGATGAGACGAGCTGTTCTTGTATTTCTTACAATCTCGTTGGCGGGATGCGGAGGCGTCACCAGCCCCAGCGCAACAGCGCTCAGTTTCCAGGGAACTGTGACAGCCGCGGCGACGGGACAACCGGTCAGTGGAGCTCACGTCGCGCTCACTGACCCCGTGATTCTTTACGCTGAACGAGCTAGCACAACGACCGATGCGCAAGGTCATTACGCGCTCGCATATACACTCGATAACTGCGTTGCCGGGACGCTGGGGATCACGCTCGCCGCATCCGCAACCGGGCTCACCGAAAAATCGTATCAGGCGAGCTGCATCTCATCGGTACAGCAGGTCGATTTCAGCCTCGCGACCGCACCGTAGAACAGCTTGCAGTTGTTCTAGACGCGCGGCCCCGCGATGCGATCCAAATCATCGAGCCCGGCGAGCACGTCACGCGGCTTGGACCCATCGGGCGGGCCGAGTATCCCCGCCGCGTGCAGCTGGTCGATGATGCGGGCCGCGCGGCCGTAACCGACCTTCAGCCGCCGCTGCAGCAGCGACGTCGATCCCTGCTGGTGCTGGATGACAACTTCCGCCGCCTCGCGGAATAGCTTGTCGCGATCCGCGTCGTCGAGGTTGTCCCCGTCGCTGCCGTTCGCCTCCTCGGCCTCTTTCTTTCGGATCGACTCGATGATGTCGGGCTCCGTCGCCGACGCTTCCTCGAGGAACAGGCCCTGCGCCTCGAACTCCGCCTTCCTCTGCTCGCGGCGCAGCTCGTACCAGCCCATGAGCCTCTCGGTGTCCTCGCTCGAGATGAACGCGCCCTGTAGGCGGGCCGGCTCGGACTTCCCCGGTGGAATGAACAGCATGTCGCCATTTCCCAGCAGTGACTCGGCGCCCATGCCGTCGAGAATGGTGCGGCTGTCGATCTGCGATGCGACGCGGAATGCAATCCTGCTCGGGAAATTCGCCTTGATAAGACCGGTGATGACGTTCACGCTCGGCCGCTGCGTCGCAAGGATGAGATGTATGCCGATCGCGCGCGCCTTCTGCGCGAGCATCGCCAGCGGCGTCTCGATCTCGCCCTGCACCGTCATCATCAGGTCGGCGAGCTCGTCGATGATGAGCACGATGTACGGGACGATCCCGCCCTTGTACTCCAGATCCTCGAACGCGACGTCATTGCGCTTCGCATTCCGGAGCTTCGCGCCTTCTCCCACCTTGCGGTTGAAATCCTGGATGTTGCGCGCGCCATTCGCGGCGAGCAGCTCGTAACGGTCCTGCATCTCGAGCACAGCCCACTTGAGCACGGCCGCGGCGTCGCGGTTGTCGGTGACGACCTTATGGCGCAAATGCGGCAGCACATTGTAGACAGACAACTCGACCATCTTCGGATCGACCATCAGGAAACGCAGCGTCGTCGGCGTGTGTCGGTAGATCAGGCTCGTAATCAGCGTGTTGATGCACACGGATTTTCCGGAGCCGGTTGCACCAGCGATCAACAGGTGCGGCATCTTCGCCAGATCGGCTATGATCGGCCGGCCCTCGAGATCCTTTCCCAGCGCGATCGGCAAGGCCGCGCGCGCACTCATGAAATCGCGCGATTCGATCATCTCGCGGAATGCGACCATCTCGGGATTTGGATTCGGCACTTCGACTCCGACCGCTCCCTTACCCGGTATCGGCGCGACGATGCGGATGCTTTGCGCGCGCATCGCCAGCGCG
>DASXYR010000226.1:0-2869 GCA_036502385.1 Gemmatimonadaceae bacterium | reverse complement strand
AAGTTTGCCAAGAACGCGAGCGTGTACGTAACGGGAACCGATCTTTTCCTCATTACCAATTACACAGGCATGGATCCGATAGTGAACGGCAATTCAGCAGCAGTGGGTGGATCGAGCGGGGTAGGTATTGACTACGGGAATTTCCCGATCCCGCGCGGTCTCAATTTCGGCGTCAGGATGGGCTTCTAAAATGAGAAAACAACTTTGCGCACTTGCAATCGCGGGCTCCGTGATGCTGTCCGGGGCGTGTAGCGATTATCTGGATGTAAATACCAATCCCAATGCTCCGCAGAGCGTCTCGGCGAATCTGTATCTGCCGCCGATGATTCACTGGATGGTGACGGCGCCCCAGTTCGACGGACGCTTCGTCGGGATGTATACGCAGCAGTGGGTTTCCACCTCCGCGAACTTCAGTCCCGCGAGTACCTGGGGCAGAATGGGGTACGATCCATCGAGCGACAACGGCGCCGAGCAGTGGAGGGACGTCTATTGGTCGCTGGGGCAGAACCTGATCGACATGAACACCAAGGCCGAGGCCGAGCAGCGCTGGGATCTGCTGGGCGTCGGACTGATACTCAAGGCGTGGGGCTGGCAGGCTCTGACCGACCTCCATGGCGAGATCATCGTCAAGGAAGCGATCGATCCGTCCCGCACCGCGTTCGACTACGACTCGCAGCAGTACGCGTACGAGGAAGTGCAGCGGCTTCTCGACAGCGCGGTCGTGCTGCTGGCGAGAACCGATGGAGCGGTCGACCAGACGTATCTCGCCAAGACTGACAAGATGTATGGCGGGGATCGGACGAAGTGGACGAAGCTTGCATATGGAATGCTGGCTCTGAACCTGAACCACTACTCCAACAAGTCCACGTACAATCCGGCCGCCGTCATCGCGGCAGTGGACAAGTCTTTCGCGAGCAACGCCGACGATGCGCTGCTGACCTATCTGGCCACGAACAACGACGACACGAATTTTCTGGGAGCAACCAGGGGCAACGTGACGTTGTACCGGCAAACCAAGTTTGTCGTTGCGCTTATGGATGGCACGGACTTCGGCGGAACAGTCGACCCGAGAATGAGTCGAATGCTGTCTCCGGCACCGGATGGTGTGTACCGAGGCCTCGACCCGAACGTCCTTGGCTTCGGCGCCCTCGCCGCGGCACAGCAGCCCAACAATTTCTTCGGCTATCCTGGTAACGGCGGAGTGCTACTGCCCAGCCGCTACATCTTCGACAACAAATCGAAGATTCCCCTGATGACCTATTCGCAGCTGCAGTTCATCAAGGCGGAAGCGGCGCTCAAGTTGGGAGACCAGGCGACGGCGCTGACCGCCTACAAAAACGGAATCTCCAGCCACATCGATTTCGTGAATGCCAGGAATCTCGATGCCAATGGAAGTCCGACGCAGATAACCGCGGTCGAGAAGAATACTTTTCTCGCCGACCCGAACATCGTGCCGGCCGTCCTGACCATCTCCCACATCATGTCCCAGAAGTACATCGCGCAGTGGGGCTGGGGGCATAACGAAGTGTGGATGGACATGCGCCGTTATCACTACACGGACATAGACCCGGTGAGCGGAACGGAGGTGTTCCGCGGTTTCGCGCCACCGACCAACCTCTACGTCGACAACGGCGGAAAGGTCGTGCAGCGGATCAGACCGAGATTCAACTCAGAGTATGTGTGGAACAGAGCCGGCCTCGACGTCATCGGCGGACTTGCTCTGGACTACCACACCGTGCCGCTCTGGATCATTCAACCATAATAGAGACATGAATAGACATAGATCTCTCGCGGCTCTTCTCTGTGTAGCCGCCCTCGCGTCCTGCGGAAAGGAAGCCCTTCAGAACATCACGGGCACCCCTCCCGGGGCAAGCATCAAGTTCTTCAACTTCGGCGTGAACGCGCCGGGCGTGAACTTCTACGCCAATGATACAAAAGTGACCGCGATCAGCTCGACCACCGGAAGCGAGTCCACGACGGGCACCGGTTACGGTGGTGTGGGCAATGGCGGCCTGTACGCCGGCGTCGAGCCCGGGCAATACACGCTGTCCGGGCGAATTGCGGCTGCCACGGACAAGAACCTGGCTATCGCCAACGTTCCTGGCACCCTGACTGATGGGAAGTATTACTCGATGTATCTGAGCGGGTTTTACAATACGACCACCAAGACGGTGGACGCGTTCGTGGTGGAGGATCCGTTCGTCCCGCAGACCGATTTCACGTCAACCTACGTGAGATTCGTCAACGCGATCTCGAACGCGAACCCGATGACGCTGTACGCCAAGAATACAGTAACGCTCACCGAATACCCTGTAGGCGCCGAAATGGCTTACAAGAGCGGAGGCGCATTCACGCAGCTGCCTTCCGGCGTCTATGATTTGAGCACGCGATATTCGGGCTCGAGTACAAACGTGCTGACCAGGCCCGCCGTCTCGTTCTCGGGAGGCAGGGTCTATACGATTACCGCGCGTGGGGATATCACCGTTGCCCCGTCGACAGCTTGTGCCGCGGCGAACAAGACCTGCCTTGATAACACGACCAATCGATAACGCGTTACTTTGGTCGAGTAAGAAGATCAAAAAAACCCCGGCTAATCGCCGGGGTTTTTTGTTTTGGCGAGTGCAGCCGCGACCTTGGATCCGTCCCGTATGTCCGGAAACGACAGCGGCTCGGGAGGATTGACTATCGCCGGAAGAATCGCCCGCTCGAACCACGCGACGTCGTGCCACGCACCGAACTTGTAGCCGACGCGATGGTACGTCCCGACGAGCATGAACCCCGCGCGGCTGTGCATGCCTTCGCTCGCGGCGTTCGGGAGCGTGATACCCGCGTAGACGTTGCGGATGTTCTGAAGAGCGAGGACCTCGAA
>DASXYR010000225.1:0-5020 GCA_036502385.1 Gemmatimonadaceae bacterium | reverse complement strand
TTCGACATCCAGCTGCGCAAAGGCGACAATCTCTACTCCAACTCCGTGATCGCGCTCGACGCGAAGACGGGCCGGATGCTCGCGTACAATCAGCTGGTGCAGCACGACGCGCACGACTGGGATGTCGACAGCCCGCCCGCGCTGGTGACGACGCGCGCCGGACGCGCAATCGTAGCGTCCGCCAACAAGGATGGTCTGCTCTCCATTCTCGATCGCGCGGCCGTCAGTCCCGGACAGATCACCGGACTTCCGAGGACTATGCCGCTGCTCTCCCAGAGCCGGACCACCACGCGTCTCAATGCGGCTGTGCCGCTCTCGAGAGATCACAAGACGCATTTCTGTCCCGGGATCCAGGGCGGCAACGAATGGAACGGCGCCGCGTACAGTCCGATGACCAACTTCCTTTATACGGGCGCGGTCGACTGGTGCGGAAACGTGTAGCTCAAACGCGACACAGTGGCGATTCCCAAAATCGGATCGGACTACTGGTTCGGCGCGGAGACTCCGCAGGCGCAGATCATGGATCCGCCGGCGCAGGCGAAGGGCTGGCTCACCGCGTTCGACGCCGAGAGCGGGAGCTTGCGCTGGGAATTCGCGGCGCCGCACCCGGTGCTCGCCGGAGTGACGCCGACGGCAGGAGGGATTGTATTCACCGCTGACATGGGAGGGGAGCTTTACGCGCTGGACGCGGCTTCCGGAAAAATCCTGTGGCAGATGACCGGTGGGCAGTCGATTGGTGGGGGGATTGTGAGCTATCTCGCGGGTGGACGGCAGCTCGTAGGCGTCGCGTCGGGGATGAAGTCGCCCGTTTGGCCGGGAGGGGCGCAGCAAAGTCGAATCCTGGTACTCGGGTTACGGTAACTACAAACTCAGAACTACCTGTTGTGGGTAGTAGTTACGAGTAGCCCAGTTCCGGGTTTGCGCAGTACCCGGAACCCAGAACCCGTAACCATCACTCACAACAGGTAGTTCTGAGTTTGCAGTTTGCCTGACTCAGGCATCCAGCATAGCTGTATAAGGCTCTCCGGCCGTACATTTGGTCGGCCCCGCGCCCCAGGACAGACTTGAACGATCTCCTCGATCAGCTCCAGCAAACATTTGGCAGCAACTATACAGTAAAGCAGGAACTGCTCGGCGGGGGGATGGCCCGCGTGTTCCTCGCCCACGACGACTCCCTCGATCGCGAAGTCGTCGTAAAGGTGCTGCCGCCGGAGCTCACGTACCAATTCTCGGCCGCACGATTCGCCCGCGAGATCAAGCTCGCCGCGGCCCTCCAGGAGCCGCACATCGTGCCGGTACTGAGCGCCGGTCAGACCGTGGGCGGACTCCCGTACTTCACGATGCCGTTCGTGCGCGGAGAATCGCTGCGCGCACGAATCAGGCAGGGTCCGATTCCGCTCGAGGAGAGCCTGAGCATCCTGCGCAACGTCGCTTCCGCTCTCGCGTACGCGCACCGCCAGGGCGTCGTACACCGCGACATCAAGCCCGAGAACATCCTCCTCAGCGAGGGCACCGCGGTCGTCACCGATTTCGGAATCGCAAAGGCAGTCCAGGCCGCGAGGAAGGGAGGTTCCGAGATCACTCAGCCGGGCGATTACGTCGGGACCCCCATGTACATGGCTCCCGAGCAGGCCGCCGCCGATCCGGCAACCGACCAGCGAGCGGACATCTATGCATGGGGGGTCGTCGCCTACGAGCTGATCACGGGACGACATCCCTTCGCCGAACGGAAATCCCCCCAGGATCTTCTGGCAGCGCAGATGTCCGACACGCCACGTCACGTAACGTCCGTGAAATCAAAGGTCCCGCGCCCGATCGCGGATCTGGTGATGCGCTGCCTGTCGAAGAACGCCGCGATGCGCCCCGTCACGGGAACCGAGCTTCTCGCCGCGTTCGATGATCCCGCGACCTCGGCGTTTCCTCATCTCAGTGTCCCTTCGGGCCGCACGGGTGCGATCATCGCGACGCTCGTCGTTGTCCTGATTCTGGTCGGCGGAGCCATCGTCTGGCGGAACCGATCCGCGTCAGACAGACAACCCTTGATCGCGGTGCTGCCCTTCGAGACCGAAGGGCTGGACGCCGACTCGAGCTTCGCCGACGGACTCCGCGATGCCGTCACTGGAAAGCTCGCGCGTCTCGGGGGACTTAGCGTCATCGACCGGAAGAGCGTTGCGTCGCTCACTGCGGCTCAGGGAACGAGTGTGCAACAGGCAGGGAAAAGTCTCGGCGCCGATTTTGTGCTGCAGGCATCCGTGCGGTGGGCGAAGGGCGCCGACGGTGAGCCGCTGGTGCGAGTGAGCCCGTCGCTCATACGCGTGTCCGACGGCACAACGCACTGGGCGGGCGAGCCGGAGATCGTGTCGCCCGCCGATCCCTTCACCATCCAGGCAAGCGTCGCGAGGAGGGTCGCCGAGGCGTTGGATGTCGCGATTGGCGCGCGCGAGCGCACGACGATGGCGATGCGCGCGACGGAAGATACGGGAGCATTCGCCGCTGTCATCCGAGGCAAGCGCATCAGCGAGGAGAATACGACGGCGTCGTATTCAGAATACCAAAAAGCATTGCGTCAATTCGAGCGCGCGTATCAGCTGGATCCGCGCTACGCCGATGCCCTCGGTCTCGCGGCGCAAACGACGGCGACGATGTCCTATTCGGGCGGGACGAGGATGCTCGACTCGGCTTCTGTCCTCGCGCAGCAGGCACTGGCGTTGGATCCAACCCAGCCGAATGCCGTCGCAACCGTGGCGTTTCGCGGGCTCGGCCGGCCCTCCGAGGCTCTCGTCATTCTGAGGCGTGCGGTGCGAGAGAACCCCTCGAATATCGAGCTTCTCGGCTACGAACAGCGCGCACTCCAGTATGTCGGCGACTCGGCCGCGGCGTGGGAGGCCGTGAAGCGCGTTCTCCCCTTGGCGCCCGCATCCAAATGGGTGCTCGCTACCAGCTTCAATACTGCTCTCGCGCTCCGGCGGTACAGCGATGCGGCGGATTTCGTGGCGCGGGAGCGACTGCTCGATCCGGCGGCGCTTGGCCCCATCTTCGATGCAGCAACTCTCGCCGAGAAGCTCGGTGACAGGGCTGGGGTCACGCGAGCGGTGCAAGAGCTGCGAGCTCGTGGAGGCAGATTGGGCGCTTCCGATGGCGATCTCATGCGGAATGGTGACGAGGCGCTCCAGAATGAGCTCGCCACCGGTACTCTGGCGTCGTTCTCGCCCGGGTCCGCGCTCGATAGCGTGAACTTCTACGCCGAGAAGGCCGAGCTGTTCGCGTCTCGCGGAAATTACCCCCGCGCCCAGGCGCTCGCGGATTCCGCATGGCGAGTGGAGACGCGCATCGCATACGATCCGAACCAGTCGCCTTATGTGAGGCGCACTCAGTACGAAGTTCTGGCGTGGCTCGCCGCACTGCTCGGCGATCGTCCGCTCGCACTGGCGATGCTCCGGCAGGCCGGAGAGAGTCCGTCGATCGCGATGTATCCGAAGGGCGTCGAAGCGGCGCAGCTGTCGTGCACCAAGGCGGCCGTGTACGGGTTTCTCGGCGACGGCGAAACGATGATGCCCTTCGCCCGGCGGTGTTTTACCAGTGTGAACGGGTATCCGCTCGCGTATCTGAATGATCCCGAGTTCGCCTGGCGGAAGAATGATCCACGTATCCAGGCCCTCGCTGCTGCGCATGCGAACAGTAAGTGAGTGCTGAACTGCCACTGAACACTACCAGCCGGCGGCTTTGGGCGGAGCGGCCGGCGGCTTCGGGCTGACGTTGTGAGCTGGCAGTTGTCGGGTACCGGGCACCGGATACCGGGGATCGGATTGGGGTTGGCGGCGCTTGGCCGCCCTGGATACGTGACGTTGAATCACGCGCGCGATCTGGGCGGATCTTACGATCCGTCGGCAATGGAAGCGCACGCTCACGCGGTTCTCGATGCGGCGTTTGAGGCCGGTATTCGCTACGTCGACGCAGCACGTTCGTACGGCCGCGCGGAAGATTTCGTCGCATCATGGCTGCACGCGCGAAAGATCACGCCGAGCGATGTCGTAGTCGCGTCGAAGTGGGGATACACGTATACGGCCGATTGGTCGACGAGCGCACAGCAGCACGAGATCAAGGATCACTCACTCGCTGCATTTGAGCGGCAATTCGCCGAGAGTTACGAGCGGCTCGGGCGATATCTATCGCTCTACCAGATCCACTCGGTGACCGCCGATGGCAAAACGCTGGAAGACGACGCGCTCATCGATGCGATCGCAGGGTTGCGGGAGCGCGGCATCAGAGCGGGACTGAGCGTCAGCGGCGCCGGCCAGGACGTCTCGATACGACGTGCCCTCGCCGTGCGTCGCGATGGCGAACGCGTTTTTGATTCGGTGCAGGCGACGTGGAACCTTCTCGAGCGAGGCGCGGAGTCGGCGCTCGAGGAGGCACACGACGCAGGGATGAAAGTCGTGGTGAAGGAATCACTTGCCAACGGCCGTCTCACTCACGAAAATCGAAGCGACGACGATGTTTTGTCTGCGCGGGTTTCGCAAATCCGCGGGCTGGCCGAGAGTCGGGGCACGACGATAGAGAAGCTTGCGCTTGCCGCCGCACTTGCGCGGCCGTGGGCCGGCGTCGTACTGACGGGCGCGGCAACGGTGGAGCAAATCCGTTCGAGCGTCGCAGCGGTGGAAGTTGACTACGATGCCGAGCTGGACGCACAGATGCGTCCGTTATCTATCGCATCCGAAGATTACTGGCGCGCTCGGAGCTCGTTCCGATGGAACTAGCATCCCGCATCAAATGGCACGCTCACGCGCTGAACTGCACCGCGCGATCCGGACGAACTTCCGTTCTTGATGTCAGTCGCGGTGTACGCAGTTAGCTGTTCTTGATGCCAGCAGCGGAGTGCGCAGTTAAGCTGCTCTACTCACTCACTGACGGTTGAAATCGAATCTCTGCGTAGTGCCCGGGGATGACAGCCCTGCGCACCAGGGTTGCTTTGTCCATAGCGTTGCATTCCCGGGGAAGATTTGCCCGTTTCCTGCGACGC
>DASXYR010000224.1:0-3425 GCA_036502385.1 Gemmatimonadaceae bacterium | reverse complement strand
CTCCGCATATCGAGAGACGCGAGACTCATGACCGCACCGCGGGTTTTGCGCAAACCTTCGTGGCATAGCTCGATCAGATCTGAGACCGGCAGCGCGGCATGCCCGCGAAGAATCGTGGCAGCCTCACGGGCGGCCGCGGCTGCCTCCGCCCCATGCCCAAGCCCGTCGATGACAGCCAGGAGCGCGCCTCGTGGCAACAGCGCGACCACGTGCAGGTCCCCCGATTCGTCCCCTTCGAGCGCAGTACCGGCCCACGCCCACGCGATGCTCGGCCGCACTGTTGTGGAAGCGTCCATTTATCGGAGCCACTTCTTGAGGGTGACGGTAGTGCCAGCGCCGTGGGCTGAAGCCAAATCGAAATCGTCCA
Source organism: Gemmatimonadaceae bacterium (assembly GCA_036502385.1). Taxonomy (GTDB): domain Bacteria; phylum Gemmatimonadota; class Gemmatimonadetes; order Gemmatimonadales; family Gemmatimonadaceae; genus UBA4720. Next base: position 3,058 of record DASXYR010000224.1, on the reverse strand, counting down.
CCAAGCGTCTAGCACCGGGCAATCCGACACCGAGGCTATTTCCTGTCGAATAGCCGTCGCGCATCGCAAGCTCCGGATCCGCGATGCCCGGACCCTGGTCACGTGCAATGACCACAATACCGCGACGACCTCCTTCTTCGATCTCCCTCAGCGTGATTTCACCTTGCCCCGCGTAGCTAATGATGTTGCGCGCAACTTCGGAGATCGCGGTCGCCAAAAGCGTTTGATCCGTGCTCGAGAAACCTAGAGCCGCTGCAAGCTCGCGCCCCTTCTGCCGTGCGATCACGATATCTGACTCGCGCACGATGGGAACGTTACTTTCGGCGAGCACGCTCGGCCTTTCCAGCGTGCAGGAGCGCCAAGCCCTCCTCGAGATCCAATGCCGTCGCGATGCCTTCGAGCGAAAGCCCCAGTTGGACCATTGCGAACGCGACGTCAGGCTGGATCCCAACCACGACTGTGTCCGCGCCGCGTAGCTTTGCGGTGTACGCGATGCCACGGATCGTACGGGTGGCGAACGAATCCAACACGTCGAGCGCGGTCACGTCGATGACTACACCCCGCGAGCGCAATCGTCCGACGCGGTCCGCCAATTCGTCTCTGAGCTCCACGAGATCGCGATCCGAGAGAGCAGACTGAATCGAGGCGATGAGGATGTCGCCCTGCTTGAGAATGGGGACGGACATAAGCTGCTCGTTCTCTTATATCCGAGCGACGGGAGCGCCGTACCCCCCGCTGGGCTCCGAGGCCGCGCGATGACCTAGCAGGAATTCCGCTTCCTCCAAGCCACCCTGAAGATCCCCGACCGTATTCAGCTTGGCGAGATCGATACCCAAGACGACCAGCGACTGCGCGACCTCCGCCGAGAGCCCAGTCACGATGACGGTGGCCCCCATGAGCTTAGCGGCAGTGACGGTCTGAATCACATGGTTGGCGACTTTGGAGTCGATCGTCGCGACGCCGGTGATGTCCATGACCACGACCTTGGCTCGATTGGCGCGGATGGCACTGAGAAGGCTCTCGGTAATGAGCCGGGCGCGATGGGTATCGATGACACCAATGATAGGCAGGAGCAGCAACCGCTCACGGATTTGCAGGACGGGAGTCGAAAGCTCGCGGATGGCGTCCTGTTGCTGCCGGATCACGCGTTCTCGCTCGAACACGATGGCGTCGGCGATGATGCCGATATCCAAGAAGGCAACTTTCTTCAGAGACATGAACGCCTCGAAGCCTGCGTTTGGCTCACGCTCGAAATGCTTCATGATCGTCGCCCCGACGCTCTTGAGCAGGTGATGAAACGCGGCCAGGAATACCCGTAGGTCGAGGCCTGCCTTGCTGTAAAGCAGCGCGAGCTCGAGCCTTTGCATGACGTATTCGGTCCCGTAGTCGGTCTGGACCATGGCAACGAGGTGTTCTCTCTTCAGTTGGCGGGCGCGTTCGGCGACGGCGCGATTTGCGAGCACGGCGCGGCCCTCTTCGAGCGACGAAAGGTAGTCGAAGAAGACCGAGGTATATTCCTCGGTGTGCGCCAGAACGACGTCCTTGATCGAGGAGATGTGCTCGAGGTCTCCGGCGTTGAGGCCGATGATTCGCCTCCGGCGCTCGACGGCCGGCTCGCTCAGCCCCATTTCTTTGCTGAGAACCTGTGCGGGAGATTGATCGGCGATGTTGACCATTTCGTGCCTTTTTGTCCATGATTTCGGAGGCATCCCCGCTCGATGGAGAGCTGATGCGTATACCGAAGCCACGGCACGGTATCGGTTTGGCGCTGGGCGCACAAGACCGTCCGCTCCTTGGTTTCGAGACGAGCGCGGGCGCCGCGTGGAACTTAACGGTACGTTCGTGTATGTGCATTCCTAAGGCATGAGTGAGTCAACGCAGCAACTGGTGTTCCGCGTGTGGCTTCGCGACACATCGGACGTCGCCGTAGCGCGCGGCCGAGCGCGGGAGCTAGCCTACGCGCAGGGCTTCCCTTCGAGCGCGGCCGAGGCGCTCGCGACCGCAGTGTCCGAGGTCGCTCGAAATGTCATCGTTCATGCTGGCACTGGAGACATGCTCTTGGGTATCGAGCGCAATTCAGGGCGAATTGGCGTCGTGGCAATCACCCGAGATGATGGCCCCGGAATCCCGAATATCGACGACGCGATGCGCGATGGGCACACCACTGGGGGCGGGCTCGGCCTCGGACTTCCCAGCGCTCGCCGCCTCGTTGATGCTTTCGAGCTCCGCTCGGTGGTCGGCCACGGAACGACGGTCTCTTTGACGAAATGGATGCCGTTGGACCTCTGACCGAGCGGGGCGCGTGCCCGACCTCGCTGATGCCCATCCGCCGCTGCCTGACGGAAATCGCCAGCGATGCAAAAAGTCGCTCCCGGCCGAGGAATCGCCGGCCGGAGGCAGAGGGCGACCCGGAGATCCTGCTCGGGGCGGCGGAGACCCTGCGCACCGCGCTCGCGCTCTATCTGCCGCCCTCGCAGCGAAGCGCGGTGATCCTGAAAGATGTACTCGGTCACTCGACGGAGGAGATCGCCGAGCTCCTCGGCTTCAGCGTCGCGGCGGTGCAAGGGTGCCTTCATCGCGGACGTGCGCTCAAACCGGAGTACGAGCGCCCGTCGGATCCCATCCGCCCGTCGTACTTCGGTATGCCGAGCTTTTCGGCGCGGCTAACTGGGACGGGGTTCGGTCGCTTCTCGCCGAAGAGGTGAGGCTCGATCTCGTCGGCCATATGCAGCGCACCGGCCGATCCGGCCGCACGATGGCAAGGGCAGCAAAAGCACTGAGCGTCGGCAGCGTAAAGTCAGAGACTACCAGATCCCAAACCTGTCGAGCGAGCGCCGCATTCATGGCCGCTGCCGTCTCGACGCGCTCTTGCGCCTCTTCATGGCCGCGCGGGAGCTCGCGCAGCAGCAGCTCGGCATCTGGCTCACTATCCTCCACGATGAGGGTTCGAAGCGGTTATTGCATCAGGATGTCACGCGAGGCTTTCGCGGCGCCTCATGGAGAACGCAACGATGGCGCCTGATTGAGAACTAGCCAATACAGCCCGAGCTGCCGAACC
>DASXYR010000223.1:0-2749 GCA_036502385.1 Gemmatimonadaceae bacterium | reverse complement strand
TGCCACATTCCACGCAATCCAGGCTCGTCCCAATGAACTTCTCCCGCGCCTCCGGATTCGTCACCCATGGCCGGTTTTGCCAGGGGGGATCGTGACGCACGTGTTGAGAGTGTCCGCACGCGAGGTCCGCAACCCAGTCGCCCTCGCCATCCGTATGGAAGCCCACGATAGGACGCGCGATGGCCGGACGATCCGAGAACGCCAATTTATTCCGCAGGATTCGGAGCGTGAACGTCTTCCAGCCCCATCTTTCGAATGAGCGCCTGAAAACGCGGCAGTCCGCGGAGCGGATCCACCACAGGATGCACGGCGAGATACGCCACCCATCCGCGTCTCTCTTCCAGCGCTTGCTCGCACCAATCGAGCGCCTCGTCGTACTCGCCCAACGCTGTGCTTACAAGCGCCAGCTCCACGGGCGACACGTAATCGTGCTTTCGCTTTTCGAGTAATTCGTCTCGGACCTTTGAGGCCATCGCTTTATCGCCATTGCACGCCACTGAATAGGCGAGGGTGGCTTTGGTGTAAGTGGTTCCCGGCTCGGCCAACGCGAGCGCCTCGCGCAGCATTCGTTCCGCCTCCCCGTAATCTCCCAACAGCGTCAGAATGAGTCCCTGGATGCGGTAGCTTTCCTCTGCCGTCGGATTCATTGCGATCGCACGATCCAGATGGTAGCGCGCGCGCTCGAACTTTCGCGCGTAGAGGTAGCAGTAGCCGAGGCTGCGGCGGACAGAGACGGACGCGGGATCATTTTCCTGGGCGGTATGCCCCTCCACGAGCGACTCCTCGAATCGCCCGCGCGACGCGAGCAGGAACGCATACCACTGGTGCGCCGTCCCATATTGTGGGTCGAGCTGAATCGCGCGCTTGAACTCCTTCTCGGCCTCCTTCCAGTCCCAGTCATAGATGAAGAGGCTCCAGGCGAGCGATGCGTGCGCCTCGGCGAGCGAATCGTCGAGCCCGACCGCTTTCCGCGCGTACAGCTTGGCCTTCTCGAATCCCTCGTGAACCGGGACGCTTCGGTAGTCGATATGCAGCGCGTAAGAATCCGCGAGCCCGGTGTACGCGAGCGCGTACTTCGGATCCGTCGCGATTGCTTCCTTGAAGAAGTGAATGCCCTCGGTGACGCCCTTCTGGGTGCGCTTGTTCCACGCGTACCGCCCGCGAAGATAGAGTCCGTACGCTTGAACGTTCTCCGTGTGGCGGTTCCTCGTCGGCTTGAGATCGGCAAACGAGGTGGCGCGCAGCATGTTGACGATGGTGCGCGCGATCTCATCCTGGATCGCGAACATGTCGTCGAAGGTGCGATCGAAACGCTGCGACCACTCGAGGCGACCATCCTCCGTCGAAGTGAGCTGCGCGGTGATGCGGAGGTTCTGTCCCGAGCGGCGTACTGTTCCCTCGAGGACTTCCGACGCGCCAAGGAGCGCCCCGATCGCGCGCACATCTTTCTGCTTCCCCTTGAGCGCGAACACCGACGTACGCGACGCAACGCGCAGCCCTTCCACTTTCGCGAGGGCGTCGATCAGCTCGTCGGTAATCCCATCGCTCAAGTACTCGTTGTCGGGGTCGGGACTCGCGTTGATGAACGGCAGAACGGCGATGGTGCGGACGGTCGGCGCGAAATGCCGTCCGGTTTCCTTTCGCGCCTGGTCCAGCGCGCCGATGAACTCAGCGATCGTGGACTGTCGGTTCGCCGGATTCTTGGCGAGCGCCTTCGAGATGACGCGCTCGATTGCGACCGAGACCTCCGGCCTCAGCGACCGCAACGGGCGCGGATTTTCCGTAACCTGTTTCGCGATTGTCACCCGCGCGCTCGCGCCGCGAAAAGGTGGCTCGGCCGCGAGCATCTCGTAGATGACGCAGGCGAGGCTGTAGATGTCTCCCGGGACGCCAATGTCGGTCTCGCCTGCCGCCTGTTCGGGACTCATGTATTCCGGAGTTCCAAGCGCGAGGCCGCCGAGTGTCAGGGCAGCCATCCCATCGGCGAAGCGCACGTGCGCGATGCCGAAGTCGGCGAGAAGTGCGTGGTCGTCCGCGAAGAGGATGTTCTCCGGCTTCACATCGCGGTGCACGAAGCCGCTGCGGTGCGCGTAGTCGAGAGCGGCGCCTATCTCGCGCGCGATGCGGACGGCGTCCCCTACCGCCAGCTTCTTTTCCCTATCCAGCCTGTCGCGCAGCGAGCCGCCCTCGATGTAAGGCGACACGTAGTACAGAGATCCGTCCGCTTCGCCCGAGTCGATCAGCGGGACGATGTGGGGGTGGGACAGCCGCGCCGCAATCCCTATCTCGCGGAGAAATCGCTCGGCGCCTACCGAAGCTCCGAACTCCGCTTTGAGAACTTTGATCGCGACCTTGCGCTGGTGCTTGCGCTCTTCGGCGAGGTGAACCGTCGCCATCCCGCCGTGGCCCAGAACGCGCTCAATCGTATACCGATCCGAGAGCGTGCTCAGCGGAGAAGATGTCGCGTTGGGCATTCCCGGAATATAGCCCCACTCAAAGACAGGGCTCTATGCCGCAATGCCCTGCCGACTATCCTCCGCGCTTGAAGAACTGCACTGCGCGCTCGTGCTTTTTCGCCGCGGCGAGACTCTTGAAGGTGCCAAGATTTTTCCGCTTGCCGCTCTTGGCGCTTTTCTTCCGCGAATACAGTCGATATTGCCCGGATTTCAGTTTGCGAATCATGGTGCGTCTGGCCCCCTGACAATTTTGAAGATCTTGTCGCCCGACATCACGTAAAGCTCGCCCGATG
>DASXYR010000222.1:0-2045 GCA_036502385.1 Gemmatimonadaceae bacterium | reverse complement strand
GTAGTGGCGGTGATTATCAGCGTCTTCGCGGTGCGGCTCGTAGCCCAAACCCCCGTGACGCCACCATCTAACCCTCCGGCGCCTGTCGCGGCTCCGGTAACGGTGGATGCGCTGCCGATCGTAACGCCCTCCACTACTATAGTATTGGACTCCTTCGATTCGGTGAGCCAGTGGACGGCCACGCCTGCCGAGGGCGTGGAGCTTAGCGTGCATTCGGATTCGAGTGGGTTGCACGGCCGGTCGATGCGCCTCGATTTCGACTTTCATGGACACGGCGGCTACGCGGTCGTGCACCGCGCATTCAATCTCGCGCTGCCGTCGAACTACGAGTTCACCTTCGCGATTCGGGGCGAAGGAGTCGCGCCGGACGGAAGTCGTACCGATGCGCCCAGGAATACTCTCGAGTTCAAGCTCATCGACTCCACCGGTGACAACGTCTGGTGGTCGAACAATCCGGACTTCACTTTTCCACGCGACTGGCAGACGCTGAGTCGCAGGAAGCGGCAGATCTCCTTTGCGTGGGGGCCGACCGCCGACAAGAATCTCCGGCAATTCGCCGCGATCGAGTTCGCAATCACGGCCGGCGCTGGTGGAAAGGGGAGTGTCTGGCTGGACGATCTCGCAATGACGCCGCTCGATCCGGACGCCCCGTACACTCTCACGCCCCGCGTTACCGCGAGCTCGCAGCAGGGAGAGTCCATTCCCATGCGCACGGTCGACGCCGACCTCGGCACTGCATGGCGGAGCGCCACGCGCACGGGCCCGGTGGCCGACAGCATCGACATGGATTTTCAAAAGCGGCGAGAGTTCGGTGGCGTCGTGATCGACTGGGAGCCGGGCCGGCGCGCGATGTCCTACACGCTTCGTTCATCCAAAGACGGAATTGCGTGGACGGATATCTACAGCGTGAAGCGGTCGTTCACGCCCCCTCTGCCCAGCTCCGCAACCACAGGACGGACTAGCGTGCGAGCGGCACCGATGATGGCGCCAGTGCCACAGCTGCGCGACTACATCCAGATCCCGAACGGCGGGGATGCTCGATTCCTCAGAGTCGTCCTCACCAATCCCGAAGGCACGGAAGGATTCGGTGTTCGCGAGATCGGCGTCAAGCCGATCGATTGGGCGACGACGGAGAACGATCTCTTCTTCGCAATGGCGAAGGATGCGCCGCGCGGCAACTATCCGCGCTATCTCTCGAGCGAGCAATCCTACTGGACCGTGCTTGGCGTCGACCGCGACAGCGCCGAAGCTCTCGTCAACGAAGAGGGGATGCTGGAAGTGGGACGCGGCAAGTTTTCGATCGAGCCTTTTCTCTACGCGGATGGGAAGCTGCTCACCTGGAATGACGTGAAGACGTCCGTCGCCGCGAACCCGGAGGCGCTGCCGCTGCCACAGGTGACGTGGAGCACGAAGGATTTCGATCTCAATATCACGCCGTTCGTCGCGGGGCCGGTGGACTCATCGGTGCTGTATGCACGCTACCGCGTCACCAACAACTCCGCGCGGTCGAAGAAGCTGACGCTGTATCTCGCGATGCGGCCGCTGCAAGTGAATCCTCCCTGGCAATTCCTCAATCGCGCGGGCGGCGCAGCGGACATTGCGACCATCTCGATTCAGGGTTCGACCGCCAAAGTCGCGGACATGTACGTCCGCTCGCTGGCGTCGCCGAGTGGGTTCGGTGCCGTGGGATTCTACGACGGAAGCGTGGTGGACTGGATGCGCGCCGGGAAGCTCCCGACATCCGTCGCGGTCCAGGACGCGGCGGCGCACGCCTCAGCGGCGTTCTCGTATCAGCTCGACGTCGCGGCGCGCTCGACGTCGTCGCCGATCGACATCGCAGTCCCTCTGCACGGCGGGGATCTGAAGCCGGGCCCGCTGCTGGATGCGCGGCTCGAGCAAGTTCGTGGCGAGTGGCGCGAAAAGCTCGGACGCGTGACGATCACGCTGCCTCCGTCGGCATCTCGTTACACGCAGACGATGCGGACTCAGCTGGCGGACATCCTGATCAACCGCGATGGGTCGGCGATTCAGCCCGGCTCGCGCAG
>DASXYR010000221.1:0-3358 GCA_036502385.1 Gemmatimonadaceae bacterium | reverse complement strand
CATAACGACACCAAGAAGGGCGACCCGATCCTGACTCCCTCGGAAGTGTTGCTGCTCAATCCCAAGCCGCTCTACATACAGTATCAGTAGAGCGAATCTCGCTCGGCGAGGAGCGCGGGCATATTATTGAGCGGTCGTCGTTGCATGGCGACCGCTCTTTCATTTGTCACCTCGGAGGCGGGATGACGACCAGACGCGAATTCCTCTCGAGCATGGCCGCGGCGAGCCTCGCGGCGCAGCCCGTGTTCCGCGAGCGCGCAATGCGATCTCTCTTTCGCGCCAACGCGATTGCGGGTGACAGGTCGCCCCAGGCCGTCGCGGACGACGAGAGCTACTGGGCGGAGATCCAGCGCGCGTTCGACTCCGACCGCACCATGATCAATCTCAACAACGGCGGCTGCAGCCCGACGCCGAGTCATGTGCTGGAGGCTATGATCCGGGATCTGCGATTCTCGAACGAGCTGCCGGTCGAGCACATGTGGCGCGTGCTCGAGCCCCGCATCGAGAGCGTGCGCCGCGATCTCGCGCGCGAGTTCGGCTGCGACCCGGAGGAGATGGCGATCACGCGCAACGCCTCCGAGGCAAACGAGATCATGATCTTCGGCCTCGACCTGAAGCGAGGTGACGAGGTGGTGATCACGAACCAGAACTACGGCCGGATGATCACATCGTGGGAGCAGCGCGCGCGGCGCGAGGGAATCGTCGTCAAGCAGGTCTCGTTCAAGGTCCCTCCCCCGTCCGACAAGTACATCGTGGATCAGTTCGTCTCCGCGATCACGCCACGCACGAAAGTCATCGAGGTGACTCACATCACCAATCTCACCGGGCAGATCATGCCGGTGAAGCAGATCGTGGACATGGCCCGACCACTCGGCATCCAGGTATTCGTGGACGGCGCGCACGCCTTTGCCCATTTCCCGTTCAATCGAGACGAGCTCGGCTGCGACTATTATGGGACGAGCCTTCACAAATGGCTGCTCGCGCCGGTGGGGACCGGATTTCTGTATGTGCGAAAGGACAAGCAGAAGAATCTCTGGCCGCTGATGGCGGCAGCCGCCACGCAAGACAACGACATCAGGAAATACGAGGAGATCGGAACCCACCCCGCCGCGAACCACAACGCCATCTCCGCCGCGCTCGCATTCCATCGCGGCATTGGGGTCGACCGGAAAATTGCACGCCTCAGGCTGCTGCGCGACCGGTGGGCGAAGCGACTGGCGGCGGAGAGCTCGCGAATCGCCGTACTGACTCCACTCGACAACCGGCAGTCGGGCGCAATTGCGCTGTTCAACGTCGACGGAATCGACAACGTTAAGCTTGGCGGGTGGCTCCTGAGCCAGCATCGGATCGTCAACACGCCGATAGTGCACCCCGAATTCAAGGGGATTCGCATCACGCCCAACGTGTATACGACACTCGACGAGATCGATCTCTTCGCGGACAAGGTGCTCGAGGCGGTGAAGAAGGGAATTCCATCCTGAACCCCAAGGCAGCCGGCGCGTGAGCATACTGCTGCTCGCCGTGTTTCTCGCCATCGGCGCGTTCGGCGCCGGCTTGTTGGGCGCGCTGACCGGATTGGGTGGCGGGCTCGTCGTCGTGCCGATGATGACACTGCTCTTCCACATCGATCTGCGATACGCGATCGGCGCGTCCCTGGTGTCGGTAATCGCGACTTCTTCGGGTGCCGCGGCCGCGTATGTCCGCGAGGGATTCACCAATGTGCGCGTGGGAATATTCCTCGAAGTTGCAACGACGATAGGCGCTCTCGTTGGCGCAGCACTCGCCGGTTTCATTCCGACGAACGCGCTCGCGATTCTCTTCGGCATGGTGCTGCTATACACGGCGTACCGGTCCTTCCAGACGCGCGAGGAGCATTCGATTGACGGCCCGCCGGACCCTCTCGCCGTCCGCCTACGGTTGAACTCGACGTATCCCACCGCCGACGGACTTCGGGCGTACTCGGTTCAGGGAGTAAAGCCCGGGTTCGCGCTGATGTTCGCCGCCGGCATTCTCTCGGCGCTCCTCGGAATCGGCTCCGGCATCGTCAAGGTGCTGGCGATGGACCGATCGATGAAGCTTCCATTCAAAGTCTCGACCACCACCAGCAACTTCATGATCGGCGTCACAGCGGCGGCGAGCGCCGGTGTGTATCTGCACCGCGGCTATATCGAGCCGGTGCTGGCTTTTCCCGTCATGCTGGGAGTTCTGGGTGGTGCGCTGCTCGGTGCGCGGATTCTGGCCGGCGCCAAAACCATGTGGCTGCGCCGGATTTTCACCGCCGTCGTGGTGATTCTGGCGGTGGAGATGCTCTACAAAGGGCTGCGGGGGGGACTGTGACGGAGCCTCGGACAGCCGTGCAGAGAAGCGAGGCCGACGAGCGCGTGGAGCTGGTGATTGGCCGGCTCCTCCAGATCGGTGTGCTGCTAGCAGCGCTCGTCGTCGCAATCGGTGGGGTGTTGCTGCTCCTCCAATACGGATCGCTTCCGGCTGGTTTTCGGAAATTCAACGGTGAAGATCCGACTCTCAAGAGCATCGGCGGAATAGTCGGCGCGGCGCTCCGTGGCGAGAGCCGCGGGATCGTGCAGCTGGGACTCGTGCTTCTGATCGCGACGCCCGTCGCACGGGTGGCTCTCACTCTTGGAGCGTTCATCCTCCAGCGCGACAGACTCTACATACTCACGACCAGTATCGTGCTGGCACTTCTTCTCTACGGTCTTCTCTGGGGACGCGCATAAATGGTTCTGCTCAAGACTGCATCGCTGCTCGTCATCTCCAACATCTTCATGACGTTCGCGTGGTACGGTCATCTTCGGAATCTCAGCGACAGGAAATGGTACATCGCGGTGCTTCTGAGCTGGTGTATCGCGCTGTTCGAATACTCGTTTATGATCCCCGCCAACCGAATAGGCGCCACGGCGCTGACGCTGCCACAGCTGAAGATCCTTCAGGAGGCGATAACCCTGACGGTGTTCGTTCCGTTCGCTGTGCTCTACATGCGCCAGCCGCTGCGACTCGATTTCCTGTGGGCCGCGCTCTGCATTGTCGGGGCCGTTTTCTTTATGTTCCGCGGGCACGCCCTCACATAGACGCGAGCGCTGTCGGACCGGCGAGCTCGAATCGCCGTACGCTCGTCGGATCAAACCGCTCGTATCTCCGGATACTTCCAGAACGCCCAGAGCGAGTAGGCGAGCATTATCACTCCGCCGCTGAAGATTGCCCACTGCACGCCGACGACGCGCGCCATCGCTCCGGCGATGAATGATCCGATCGGCGTGAACCCCACGTACACGAAGATATAGGTCGCCATCACCCGCCCCCGCAGCTCGTCGGGGACGACAGTCTGTAGAATCCCATTCGC
>DASXYR010000220.1:0-4236 GCA_036502385.1 Gemmatimonadaceae bacterium | reverse complement strand
CGCTCGCGAGCGGGCACCCAGCCAGAGTCTCTTGCTACGCGAGCACGTCGCCTGCGCAGGACCCCCTCCGACTTCCCTGTCCGGCATCCCGGCAGGGCCAGGCCGCCGCAGGCGGCCATCCCGCGTGAGCTATGCACGCCTGCCGCCGCGTTCGCGCGCAGACCCATGTAACGGGGGCTTACCTAACCCGGGGCCGCGACTACGGCTTCAGTTCTTCGTGGCGGAACCGCGACGCCGCCCCGATGGAGATCTCGTTTGGGAGGGCGGTGCGGGTGTTCTCGCAGGCAACGTGCTCGCGTAGCAAGAGACTCTGGCTGGGTGCCCACTCGCGAGCGCAAGCCGCGAGTGGGCTGACAGAGGCTCGATGCGTGTAAGCGAGCTAGTTGCCGAAGAGAACACCCGCGCCGCCCGACCGCGCGAAAAACCCAAATCGACGCGGCGGTCACCGCTCCGCGATGTGAACTCCGCCGTTTGTCGTAACCACGCGCACGAGCGGACCACCGGACCCGAGCCGCGTGGATATGCGTCGTGTCAGCGAGCCCGTGACGGTGATTGGGAAGTCGACTTGCATTCCGCCGTTGGTCGTGCCGGTCTCGAGCTGCGCACTGTAGCCGCGCGGTACATAAACCGTGGCGCCGCCGTTTGTCGTCTGCAGATCCAAACCCTGCCCCTGCCACGTCGCTCCCGAAAGATTGGCAGTCACGCCGCCGTTGGTCGTCCTCGCTCGTACTCTGCCGCCAACATTCGAGAGATGAATGCCACCATTCGTGGCCTCGAGATTCATTTCTCCGCGAACATCTTCGGCGGAGATCCCGCCATTGGTGGTATTGGCCTCGAGGTTTGCCTGGCTCGGGACGTAAACGTCGTAACTCACCGACCACGATTCGTGACCGCGAGTCGAAGGACCTTCGGCGCGGATTTGTCCGCCGTCGGTGAAGACGCGAACCTGGCGCGCGATCTCCTTTGCCGTGGCATCGTCATCGGCGCTCGTCTGGACTCGCGCGACAACTTTCACGTCGCGCCGATCGGAGCCGTAGAACGCCACCCCCCCGTTGGCTCCGCCATCCGCGGAGATTCTTGGTGAAACCGAAATTGTATAGTTGCGCACCTCACAGAAGTGCGCACGGTCGCTGTTCCACCCGCGTTCACAGTCGTCGCGCCAGTTCTCCGCGCGCTTGTCGGTTTGAGCGCTGGCCACTGTGGCGAGCAGAACGAGTGGAAGGGTGCAGGCGGAAAAAAGAGAGCGTTGCATAGGCGGGTGTCCGGAAAGGGTAATAAAGCTTGGATACAGCGCGGCGAGAAATGGTTGAGCCGGTGATTATTGCCATCCGTTAGCCACTCTATAGGGCAGCGGGTACGATCTGCGAGACCGGTGAGACCGGTGAGGAATTCGATTTGTTCAACAACAGTAGTCTCACTGGTCTCACCGGTCTCCCCCCTTTTCCCCTGTCCGTCCAAATGGCGGACTTCGAAGCGGAATGAAGCGTTGGTCGTTGAGTCGTAGTTAATCCCCTCGATCCCGTCGACGAATCAGATCCTCGATGCTCACGAGCCGTCCGTCGTATGTGCGCTGCTGCCGCGCAAAACTTGCTGAGACCCCGTGATCGCGCATCCTGACGAAGTCGCGCATGCTGAGATTCTTGTAGCCCAGATCTCGGAAGTCCTCGACGAACGATTCCGTCACTCCGTGATCGCGGGCCTCGAGCAGCTGACCGGTCGTCAGGCCGGTAAACCCGAATTGCCGCAGCGACGCAATGAAGTCCGGATCCACGCCGTGGTCGCGCAGCTCCTGGAGATCATCGACGGGAAGTTTTCCGTAACCCGCGTCGGTCAGGCCGCGGATGAAGTCGTGCGTCACGCCGTGGTCGCGAAGCGTGACAAGTCGATGCGTGTCGCCGACGCGGTACCCGGCGGCATTGAGAGACTTCATGTAGTCGAGGTTGGCGCCGTGCATCCCCATGACGACGAGCTGATCGACGGATGGACGCTGATATCCCTCCGCGCGCAGCTCGTCGAGCATCGCGTAACCCACGTCGTGCATCGCCAGCCAGTATTGCTGATCGGCGGTCGGCCGCTCGTAACCGCGCGAAGCAAGCTGCTGCGGGAACCGCGAGTCCGCCGCGAAGGTGAAGAATCCGGTCCCACGCCCGTCGCGCAGCTGTCCCTCGAAGTTGAAGGTGCCAGCATCACGCACGAGCTGAAATTTGGCCGGCCCGTTATAGGATGAGAGCTGCGACGCCGGCAGTCCGCGCAATTCCGTGGGGCTCACGCCAAAGGACGTACTTCCGTGCCCGCGATCTCCGTTCTCGTAATGCTCGAAGAAGAGTTGGACGCGCTCGCGCGACGGTTCGTAATACATTCGCCACGTACCCTGATCGGAGCTCTGCGCGACGGCGGCCGACGAAAAGCTTGCCAACAGCAGCAGGCAGAACGCCGCCGAGAATCGCCGAGTCGGATAGCGCGGAAGAGTTGGTGTCAGGTTCGGCATTGGAGCTCCAGGACAGGTGAATGGGCAGCAGACGACCCGTGTAATTGGATCGTCCAGATGGGGAGATGGTTTGAACCGTGGTGAGCGGGAGCCGGTGGGCGGTGAGTGGGCGGCGGGAAGCGTTTGCTCGCGAACGCTCTTGATCACGATTTAGCGCAGTACCGCGTCCCGCCCACCGCCCACTGGCCCCACCACCGTTCCCGCCATCGAATGAAAGCCGGCAGCGATCTCGGCGGCCGAGATGGATTCATGATCCAGCCACCAATCCAGTGATTCGATAAGCGCCGCCGCCAACATGCGCGCGGCAAGCCTGGGCTGAACCGTCGTCGACAGGCTCAATTCTCTGATTCGGCACTCGATGATGTCGGCCGCGTAGCCGATGAATTGTGACTTCATGTCGTCGGCGAGTCCTGCCTTGCGGAACGCGAGCACCACCGGCCGCGCCCCTGCGAGGTGCTCGAGGAATTCGCTCACTGGGAAGAGCCGGGGCTTCGCCGTCGTATCTCTCTGCAGCTGTTCCTTGTGGAAGCCGAATATTCCTTCGTACGTCGAGTGCAGCACGTCTTCCTTGCTGCGGAAGTGCGTGTAAAAAGCCGTCCGACCGACGCCGGCGCGGAAGAGAATCTGGCGCACAGTGATTTGGTCGAAGCCGCCACTTTCCTGAATCAGCTGGATCAGCGCGCCCGCGAGCGCATGCTTGGTTCCTGGCGTGCGGGTGTCTCCGCCGGTGGGCTTGCGAACATTTGTGCGTGGTTTGTTCGGCATTGCTGGCGAAGGAGTGAAAGGGATGTAATAATTGTCGTCGCCATGACAAACGACAACACCTTCGCGGTCGACACCTCGTCGCCGCCATCGCCACGCTTGATCGGCTGGGTCTGGATTGCTTACTTCGTGATCGGCATCCTCGGAGCCCTTCTCACGAGAGGGATTCTGATACCGACCGATGCCGCGGCGACGGCGACGAACATCCTCGCGCACGCGAACCTGTGGCGGGCGGGATTTGCCGTCGATCTCTTCGCCAACCTGATCTACATCGCGCTCACCGCGCTGGTGTTCGGATTATTCAGGCGGGTGAATCCGACGCTCGCGCTGCTTGCAGCGTTCTTCAGTCTTGGCGGCTGCATGGTGCAGATAATGGGTGAGTTGCTGCGCCTCGCTCCAACCGTCGTCCTCGCGAATGCTCCATTGGCCAGCGCGTTCGGCGCGCCGCAGGTGCACGCGGCGGCGCTGCTCAGCGTGATTCTGTACCGGAGCGTTTTTCAGATCTCCTTCGTGCTGTTCGCGTGCTTCGAGCTCGTCACCGGTTATCTCATTCTCAAGTCGACGTTCTTGCCGAGGTGGCTGGGCTGGTGGTGGCTCGCGGGCGGGATCGCATGGCTGACTTTCCTCTGGCAACCATTGGCGACGTTGATCTGGCCCGTGCTGGTCGTTGCCGGCGCGGCGGAGATTGGCCTACCGGTGTGGCTCCTGGTGAAAGGAACCCAACCCGGCACCCGGTAGCGGCTACCGGGTACCGGGCACTGCGAACCGGTCAGCGTTTTCCCTTCCCGCGCGCCGGCTTGGATTTGCGAACCTTTTTGGACTTCTTGGATTGGCGACCCGTTGACGACTTGCTGTAGCGGATCTTCGGCGCCGCCGCCTTGCTCCCTTTGACGGAATACGCGAGCACGACGATACCGCTCGGCAACCGCTTCAAGTCGGATAGAACGAGCCTGGCGTGCGCACCGGCGGGGAGGAGCGGAATCCCT
>DASXYR010000219.1:0-3957 GCA_036502385.1 Gemmatimonadaceae bacterium | reverse complement strand
AGAGAGTACGACGATCTCATTCGCTCCAAGACGGCGTCGCTGATGCGGACGGCCTGTGAGCTCGGCGCTTTAGCCGGCGCGCGGGATTACTACGAGCCTCTTGGCGCGTTTGGGGAGAATCTGGGGATGGCGTTTCAGATCACGGACGATCTGCTCGACTACCGCGAGGTGAAGGAGACGACGGGCAAGCCATCGGGTCTCGACCTCCGCGAGCACAAAGTGACGCTGCCGTTGATTCACGCGCTTCGTGCGATGTCGCGTGCCTCTCGCGCCGAGGTCGAACGTCTGTTCGCTGGGGACGGCGCTACCGACGATGACATCGCGAAGGTGGTGCAGATCGTTGCCGATGGCGGCGGGTTCGAGTACGCCCGCCACCGCGGCGAGGAGTTCGCTGAGCGCGCACACGATGCGCTCTCTCAGTTGCCCGATACAGTAGCGCGCAACTCGCTCAGTGCGTCAATTTCATACGTCATGGAGAGACACTCTTAAATGCCACCATATCCGCGGGGCCATAATCGGCGCGGCTCGATCTTTCACGCGCTCGTTCTGGCGAGTGGGTTCATTGCTGGGGGAGTGTTTCAGCAGGTCGGGCGGAAATTCTTGCCGCCTGGAGCAGCAAAGGAATTTTTCACGACCGGCGTGACTCCATCCATTGGGCCGCTGGGCGTCGATTTGGTTATACTCAAGTTTGCCCTTGGCCCAATCGCTCTCGATGTGTCACTTTTGAGCCTGCTGGGTGTATTGGTGGCCTACCTGATAGCACGTTCGCTCTTCTAGGAGTTTTCCATGTTTGGCAATCTGGGTTTTCCCGAGCTGCTCATCATCATGGTCGTGATTCTCTTGCTCTTCGGAGCGAAGCGGATCCCCGAGATCGCAGGCTCGATGGGTAAGGGAATCAGGGAATTCAAGAAGAACATCAACGACGCCACGCGCGAAGTGACATCGGAAACGCACTCCGGCATCGAGCCGGAATCGCAGTCACGGCTGACTGCTGCCGAGCTGGAGCGACGCCGCGCCGCCGACGAAGCGTCGGCGGACCGCCAGCCACCAAAGAGGCTGCTCTAGCTACTGCGTCTGCCGGCGAGAGGAAGCCTCCACCTGCTTCCTCTTGTCGGTAATTTTCGCGACCGCTTTCAGGTTCGTGAGAAAGTCCCGCACGCGCTGCTGCCTGAGCTGTTGCACCGCCTGCTGCCTCAGGTTCTCCTTCTGAGCCTCGAACGCCGCGCGATTCGCGGGAATTCGGTTGTCCACGCGCTCCACCACAACACCGCCGCTGCCCTTGATCGGCGCGCTGACCGCGTGGATCGGGAGCGCGAACGCCGCGCCAATCGCTTCCGGTATCTGGGCTAGCTCCGGCACTCCGGTCACGCGAGTGAACGGCTTCGACTGGATCACCTGGAGGCCCATCAGCTTCGCCGCCTGCTCCAACGAGCTTGCAGCTGCCACCTTCGCGTAGTTGGTGGCCTGCGGAACAAGGGCGTCGATCTTTTTCTGGCGCACGAGAAATGTCGTGATGTCTCGCTTGGCCTGATCCAGCGAGAGCGTTCCACCAGGAGTGAGCGAATCAAGACGCGCGAGATAGTATCCGTCTTCGGCGTCAAACAGCTCGCTCGTCTCGCCGGGCTTGGCGCCCTCGAAAGCCCATGGTCCGACACTCGGGATGTACTGGCCGTTGACCGTCAGAGCATTGCCCTCGATTGCGTCGGCGCGGAGAATCGGGATCTGGAGCGTGCGCGCCGCCGTGTCGAACTTCGCGGGGATGTCAGTGGACGCGGCCATGCGCGACAGCGAATCCGCGCGCCGATCGGTGCGCGACGCGGCTGAGTCACTCTGCTGGATTCGCAGGAGGATGTGGCTGATCGTCAGCGTGTCACCCTTGCGCGCGTCGAGCTTGATGATGTGGTAGCCGAACTGCGTAAGAACCGGCTGCGAGATCTCACCCGGCTTGAGTGCGGCAGCCGCTGCCTCGAATGGCGCGACGAACCTGCCCTTGGGGCCCGAGCCGAGGGAGCCGCCGTTTGCGGCCGATATAGAATCCGCCGACTCTGCCCGCGCGACGTCCGCGAACTTATCTCCGCCGAGGATGCGCGCGCGTAGCGCGAGCGCGTGGGCGCGAACGGCGGCGGAATCCGCCGGTGTCACCGTGCGCGGGATGATGATGATCGAGACCTTCGCGTGCCCGGAGCGCTCGAACAGCTTCTTGTGCGTGTCGTAGTAGGCGCGGATTTCATCATCGCTCACCTTCACATCCGCATCCGGAATCCGCTCCGGCTCGAACCCGACGAAGGAAACCTGTGCGGTGTCGTGCGTGTCCTGCCACCGGCGCCACAGCGCTTCGTCCGATACGTAGACGTCGCCCGAAACCTGATCGAAGAGTTTCTCCTTCGGAATCTCGTTGCGGTAGTACTGCTCGAGCTGCATGAGCAGCCCTTGCTCCTTCGCCATCGGGCTCTGGAGGAAGCGCTGGTATTTTGCCATGTCGAACTGACCATCGGTCTGCAGATCGGGAGACTGGGCCAGCTGTGGCGGTGGACTGTAGCGTGCCGCCTGGAGAATTTCGTCGTCTGTTACAGTAATGCCGCGGCGCTTGTACTCCTGGCGGAGCAGGGCGTCGGACACGAGCTGGTCGAAAGCCTGGTCCTGGATACGCTGTCTCTCGTCGAGGGTGACACTCGCGTTGTTCGCCTGCGTCGCCTGTTGCTCCAGGTTCTGAGAGGTCTGGTACCAGGTGGTGGCGAGGATGTCTTCTCCATTGACGGAGGCGACGGCGGTGGTGGGTGTGACCGGCGCCCGTCCAAGCAGACCCGAAGTCTGGGCGAGAAGAAAACCGCCAATGAACAGTACGACGATGATGATCCAGATGTATTTTGCGGAGGCCCGCATCGCTTGCAGCAAGGGCACTACTCCTTACACGAGATGAAATGAGCTATAGCCTTGTAAGGTATGAGTTTGGGTGACCGATATGCAAGTCGCGCGAACGCACGGATTGATGCATCTTTCAGCGCTGGAGGGAACTGATGGACTACGATCGGCTTCGGGAGCTGCAGCAAAAATACGACGAGAACCCCCGACGGTATTTCGCGCCACTGGCGAACGAATACCGGAAAGGGGGGCAGCTCAAGCGCGCAATCGAGATTTGTCGCGCGCAGCTCGCGGAGATGCCTGGGCACATGAGCGGGCAGATTGTGTTCGGTCAGGCGCTGTATGAGTCGGGTGAGTTCGAGGAGGCGCGGCAGGTTTTTGAGCGTGCGATCGCGCTCGATCCGGAGAACCTGATCGCGCTCAGATCCCTGGGTGACATGTCACTGCAGGCTGGTGAGACAAGGGAAGCGCGCACCTGGTACACGAGGCTGCTCGACGCCGATCCCAAGGACACCGCCGTGATTGCGCTGGTGACGGAGATCGATGCCGCTTCGGATGGTGCGCCGGTGCCGATGTCGGAGGAGATTCCCGGCGTCGACAGCGATGCGGGCGATCAGGAAATTCCGGCGCTGGAGCCTGAGGTTGCACAGCCGCCCGTCGCCGAGGAAACGGTGATGCCATCTCCTCCGCACCCCGTGCCCATGAATTCCGAGATGGCGGCCGCGGAGTCCGCGCGCGCCCCGGAAGGCCTCGAGAGACACTATCCGATCGAAGAAACAGCCGCGCCGCAGGAGAACGTCGAGCTTCCACCGCCGGCGTTGACCAGAGAAGAGCTGGGAGTTCCCATCGGCAACTCCGCGGCAGAAGGGCTCAAGAGCATGAAGGAGGATGTGAACGCCTTCTCATGGTCGCCCCCGCCCGAGGCACCGCCCGCTGAGCCCCCGCTCGTCTCGAGGCGCCCTCCGCCTCCTCCGCGCGAAGCGCGTCCCGCTCCAACGCAGCCACCTCCGCGCGAAGTGCGCCCGGCTCCGACGGAACCCGTTGTTGCTCCGCCAGAGGCTGCCGCGACAGAACCCGTTGTTGCTCCGGAACTCG
>DASXYR010000218.1:0-2361 GCA_036502385.1 Gemmatimonadaceae bacterium | reverse complement strand
CGGATGATCTCTTCGAGGATCTCGTACACCTCTGGAGATTCCTTCTCGACGATTTTCTTGGCGCGCTTCACCGTCTCGGCGATTCCCTTCTCGACGAGCTTATGAATGATGAACGGCTTGAACAGCTCCAGCGCCATCGCTTTCGGCAGACCGCACTGGTGCAGCTTCAGCTCGGGGCCGACGACGATGACCGAACGGCCGGAGTAGTCGACGCGCTTTCCGAGCAGGTTCTGACGGAAGCGGCCCTGCTTGCCCTTGAGCATGTCGGAAAGCGACTTGAGCGGACGCTTGCCGCGACCGCGAATCGCCTTGGAGCGGCGACCGTTGTCGAACAATGCATCGACCGCTTCCTGGAGCATTCTCTTTTCGTTGCGGAGAATGACTTCAGGCGCGCGGTGCGAGATCAGCTTCATCAACCGGTTGTTGCGATTGATGACGCGGCGATAGAGATCGTTCAGATCCGACGTGGCGAACCGGCCGCCGTCGAGGGGAACTAGAGGACGCAGATCCGGCGGAATCACCGGTATGACGTCCATGATCAGCCATTCGGCCTTGTTGCGCTCCTGGCCTGAATCGCCGGAGTTGCGGAACGCGTCCACGACCTTGAGCCGCTTGAGCATCTGTTTCTTGCGGTGCTGCGAACCTTCGTCGACGAGTCCGGCGCGGAGCTCCTCCGCGACCTTGTCGACATCGATCCGCTTCAGAAGCTCACGAACCGCGGGCGCGCCGATGTCGGCGAAGAATGCGTTGTCGCCTTCGTCCTTCGCCTTCTGGCGCAGGAAGAAGTACTCGTCCTCGGTGAGGAGAGTGTTGGCCTCGATCGGCTTGCCTGGTGCGTCGGGCTCGCCGCCCTGCTCCGGAACCGACTCCTGCTTGCCCGGATCGATGACGACGTAGTTCGAGTAGTAGATGACCTTCTCGAGATCACGGAGCGTGAGATCGACAAGGTTTCCCATCGGACTCGGAAGAGTCTTGAAGAACCAGATATGCGCGACGGGTACGGCGAGCTAGATGTGACCCATGCGCTCGCGACGGACGCGGCTCAGGGTGACTTCGACGCCGCAGCGATCGCAGATCACTCCACGGTAACGGATTCTCTTGTATTTGCCGCAATGGCATTCCCAGTCCTTCACGGGACCGAAGATGCGCTCGCAGAACAAACCGTCCTTTTCCGGCTTGAACGAGCGGTAGTTGATCGTCTCGGGCTTCAGTACCTCGCCCCACGACCACCAGGTGCGCAGGCCGGCCATCTCCAGCCGCTCGCGCTCCTTGGAATCCTTCGGACCGCGCATCTCTTCCGGAGAAGCGATGCGGACCTGGATGTAATCGAATGAAGACGCGCGGGTCTCGCGCGAGCTGCGAAAATCAATCATTAGTTATCCCTCGCTCCCGTTACCGTTTCTGGAGCCGATGTTGCCGAGGCCGTATCCGCTGGTCGCATTCGCTCCCATGCTGACGTGGATTCCCAGCGCCTTCAGCTCCTGTACGAGCACGTTGAAGGACTCCGGAATTCCAGGCTCGGGAAGGTTCTGTCCCTTCACGATGGCCTCGTAAACTCTGCTGCGGCCATTCACATCGTCCGACTTGACGGTGAGAATTTCCTGCAGCGTGTGTGCAGCGCCGTAAGCCTCGAGTGCCCACACTTCCATCTCTCCGAAACGCTGGCCGCCGAACTGCGCCTTACCGGCGAGCGGCTGCTGCGTGACGAGAGAGTAGGGTCCGATGCTCCGCGCGTGGATCTTGTCGTCGACCAGGTGCGACAGCTTCAGCATGTAGATCTCGCCGACCGTCACCGGGTTCGAGAACGTCTCGCCGGTACGACCGTCGCGGAGCCTGACCTTGCCGCCCGCCGAGATTCCGGCGATGCGCATCAGCTCCATCGCTGCCGCATCGACATCGACGTCCGACTTCTTGGTGCCGAGCGCCGCCGCGAGTGCCGGCAGCTCCTGACTCGCCAATACCGAGGCGGGGTCAGGATTTCGCTTCTTCTCGATCTGCGCCGCCGCGGTCTTGTAGCTCGCCCGCGCCAGCGGCTCGTACTCTTCGTCGCCTGCCGCGTTGCTGTGGAAGGCGATCTGGTTGTCCACCTCAGCGACGTCGCGATCGGCCAGCTCACGTGCAGCGGCCGAAACGAAGTCGCGGATTCTGTTGTAGACGTCGCGCGTCTCAGGAGACACGCCACGTGCGCCAAGCGAATCAATCGTCGCCTGGTCCAGAAGATAGACGCGCTCACCGTGAGCTCCGCCTTCGCTGACATCGGCGATGATGCCGCGGATCTCTTCGTCGGAAATCGTGACTCCCTCGACCTTGAGGTCGAGCGCATCACGAACCCACGCGACCGCCGCCAGCTTCAGCAGCAGT
>DASXYR010000217.1:0-6237 GCA_036502385.1 Gemmatimonadaceae bacterium | reverse complement strand
ACCGGTCGTGTTCTGCGCGAGAAGATTGCCGCTGGCGAAGAACAAGAGCGCAAGCAAGCCCGCCGTCCCTCGAATAAGCCGATGAAGATTGATGTTGCTGATAATCATTTACATCTCCTGTTGTTGTTGTACTCCCGAATTCATTGCAGACTTTACATGCATCACGTTTGGATCAGCTCTCTGTTGAGGGTTCTCGGTGGGGGCCGCTCCGCCGGCACTCCGCCGGTCGAGCTCCTGATCACCAGCTCCGTCGACACACGCTCGCGCCGACGCGGGTGATCGTTCTTGTGCGTGATTCCGTAGAGCAGCATCTCGACCGCCCGCGCCCCCAGCTCCCTGATCGGGACGTGGACGGATGACAGCGGTGGATCCATGAAACGCGCGAGCGGGATGTCGTCGAAGCCAGCGACCGACATCTCGTCGGGCACGCGAACTCCCGATTCACGCAGCGCGCTCAGCGCGCCAATCGCCATCGAGTCGTTCGCCGCGAAGATCGCCGTCGGACGTTCCAAGAGCGCGAGCAGCTCGTGCGTAGCCGCGTAACCCCCCATCTCGGTAAAGCCACCTTCCCGCTCGAGATCCGCGTCGGGAACGATTCCCGCCTCGCGCAAAGCGATCCTGTACCCGCGCAGCCGCTCCGCCGCGTCATAGTTCCGCGGCGATCCCTTGATGATCGCGATTCTTGTGTGACCTCGGCCGACGAGGTCGCTCACCATCTCGCGCGCGCCCCGACAGTTCTGAATCGTGAGCGAATCCACCTCGTTCCCCCTCGACACCGAGCACAAGAGCACGATCGGAATCGTGCTCGGCACATTCAGAAACGATTCGGCGTCCAGGTCCGGCGACATCGTCACCACACCATCGACACGCCCGCGCATCGCGCGCATCGCCGTCTCGATTCCATCCTTGTCGGCATACGATCTCGAGATCAGCAGATGGTATCCATTCCGCTGCGCCGTCTCGTCCATGCCGCGAATGACTTCCGAGAAGAACTCGCCATAGAGGTCGGGTAGGAGGACGCCGATCGTATCGGTCCTGCTCGTGATGAGGCTGCGCGCGCCGCTGTGCGGCACGTAGCGCATTCTGCCGGCGACTTCGTGTATGAGGCGCCGAGTGTCTTCGCTTACCGGTCCACTGTCGTTGAGAACCCGCGAGACGGTGGCAACGGAGACTTTTGCTTCACGTGCGACATCCTTGATCGTGACCATTCTCCTCGACGGGTAACTGGCCGATCTTCGGTCGAACGCCTTAAATATGTAATCGTTTACATAGAGGGCGCCAGAGACAGATTTCGGCACCCCGTTCTTGTGTGCTGCCCTTCCCCCAGTCCGCCGAGGCCGTGAACTTTCGCGGGTGAAATACAGCTCGGTCCGATTCCTTACGCTGGCCGCCGTCGCCTGCTTCGGCGCATGCCGCGAAGCCGCGCCCGCGTTTGGCCCCAACATCCCGTTCGCGCGACAGAACGCTGACGAGCTCCTGTACGCCGTCGGCTCCCGCTTCACCAGTATCCAGCGCCCGCCGCGGATCATCCACGCGAGAGCGCAGTTCGGGCACTACGCCCTCACTCCGTCCGGCATCTACAACGACACCACGATCTGGCTCTCAATCGGACCCGACAGCGCGCGCCTCTTCGGCGACGAGGGAGTCTTCTCGGTCGATCACTATGTCGTAAACACGAAGCTCTCCACCACGCCCCCCGACGCGCTGACGGAATCGCGCGAGATCGTCAGGCTCAGAAAGCTCGGCGACGCGGAATACGAGTGGTTTACCAACGTCGACGTCGGGATCGGAAGAATCCAGGCGAAGAACTTCTCCGATGTGATCGCGGCCAGCCTCGCCGCCGGCGAGGGAAAATCGCCGGCGGCCATCCGCGCCAACTATACCGCCAGCTTTCCCCGCACCGCCGCCGCACTCGGCAGACTCTTCACGATCGATACCCTGAACGCGACGACCGACGCGGAGGGCGCCACTACGTACGAGCTCGCGATCAAGCTGACGCCAGACATTCTGAAGGCGACGATGCCGCACTACGCGGCGTACATCGACAAGTACATCAGCAAGGGCAAGTACCGCATCACACTCACCGACAAAACCGGCGCGCGCTGGTTCGACGCCACCGCCGCGAACTACTACATGCATTTCAAGGTGCGGAGCAAGGACGGACACTTCGCTCCCTTCGACGGACCCGTGCGCAAGATGCCCGAGAATCTCACCATCCAGATAGACATGTCGATGAAGATTCTCATCTTCACCGTGGGCTGGACGGAGATGATGGGCGATTTCGAGTTAATCAACACCCCCCACGAGCGGGGATGGTCGATGCGCTTTGCGAAGGAGCCAAACTGGACGCTGCCCCCGACAGTCGGCTACCTGCTGAAAGCGCCGCTCCGCCGGCCATTCCAGGAACCGGGTATTCCCATCCGGATCTCGATCAGGGACACGCCGGGTTCGCAAACGATTCTCAACCGCAGGCTGTCACTCGTGGTTCAGGAGAGCGGAATACTGAGATTCCTCAATCGGCTGAGCGGCACCGCCGTCGGAGATTTCCTCGGCCCATCCGAGCGCGAGGCGAACAGATTCAACGCCGACGCGTTCCGGGCGCTGAGGCTGGATGTCACCGCGCTGCTCCAATAGAGCAAGACCTTCACCTCACAATGACTTGGTGCGAGCGGGCAAACTGCAAACTCAGAACTACCTGTTGCGAGTGATAGATAAGGGTTCTGAGTTGCGTGTCTTGGTCGTACCCCGAAACCCATAACCCATATCTATCACCCATACCGGGTAGTTCTGAGTTAAGCCCAGCGCTATGGGCTGTGAGTGAGAGCCGCAAAACTCCTCGCTGTCAGCTGTGGCGCAGTGATATTTTCGAGCGAAAGCCGGATACGCGTTGTACATTCGCAGAGAGGAAACGTCTGTCGCTTCTTGAGCCGATCGTAAGCGACGTATACGACAACCCAAAATTCGAGATCATGTCATGCCTATGACCGCGACCGACAATCTCGCAATTGCACGCCGGTACCTCGAAGCGCTGGAGAGCGGCGCGGAAGGAAGCGCTCTCGCCGAGTTTTTCACGAAGGATGTAGTTCAGGAGGAGTTTCCGAATCGGCTTTCACCGATTGGAGCTCACCGCGATCTGGCCTCTCTCCTCGACTCGGCAAAGAAGGGCAAGAAGACCCTGCGCGCCCAGAAGTACGACATCCTCAACACGATCGTCGACGGTGACTCAGTCGCGCTTGAGATCGTGTGGCGCGGGTACCTGGCGCAGCCGGTGGACACACTACCCGCCGATTCGGAGATGCGAGCCCACCTCTCGGTGTGGCTGGAATTCCGCGACGGCAAGATCGCGAGGCAGCACAACTACGACTGCTTCGATCCGTGGTGGGTCTGAAAAAGCTTTCACTTTGAGATCCTGAAAACACAAACGCCGCAGGCTCCTTGGAGTCTGCGGCGAATCTATATGGCGGTCTCCCGCCCAATCGTGCCACGCGCGCCGTCATTGGAACTCTACGTCCTACCGAACAGCGGCGGGCAACCAATCAATTGAAAAAAGCAGTGGAGCTGAGGGGGATCGAACCCCTGACCTCTGCAGTGCGATTGCAGCGCTCTCCCAGCTGAGCTACAGCCCCGCGCGAACGCGACGGACTGTCCCTCGAACCGCTCGAGCTGACCCGTCGCACCGGATCAAAAGCAAAAGCCCCGCGGAACAACGCGGGGCCGCTCTTCTATTAAAGTAGCGGATCCGCGCCTGAAGTCAAGACCCAAATGCGGTCTCAGACCTGTAACTCTATGCCTTTCCATAAGATACGTGGTGGGCATACAGGTAGAGGACGAGTAGCGGCGAGAGAAGTAACAAACTGCCAAGAATGCGATCCGAGATCTCAGAGGCGCAGATCTTAGATGTCGGAGACGACCGCAAGACCGTCAAATGCGTCATTCCCTTCGCGCCACGTAGGACGGTCCTCCAGTCGTCGTCTGAGATCTGATATCTATGCCTCCGATATCTCGGATCGCGTGCTTGGCAGTGCCCTTGCCATTTTATCCCGCGATGGTCTCTCCCCCCAGCACCGGAATGATCTCCCCCGAGATGTAGCTCGAATCAATATTCGACGCCAAAAAAACGTACGTCGGCGCCAACTCTTCCGGCTGTGCTGGCCGACCCATCGCCACGTCCGCACCGAACTTCGGCACCGCCGAGGCCGGTTTCGCCTGCGTATTCAACGGCGTCCACACCGGGCCCGGCGCGACCGCGTTCACTCTGATGCCTTTCTTCACGAGGTTCAGAGCCAGCGATTTCGTGAAGGCGTGGATCGCGCCTTTCGTCGCCGAGTAGTCGAGAAGGGTCTTCTCGCCCTCGAGTCCCGTGATCGAGCCGGTGTTGATGATGCATGAGCCCCTCTTCATCCGCGGCACCGCGGCCTTCGCCATGTAGAAGTAGCCGAAGAAATTCGTACGAAAGGTTCGCTCGAGCTGCTCGTCGCCGATGTCCTCGATCGATTCCTGATTCTTCTGGAACGCCGCGTTATTGACGAGGATGTCGAGCGATCCCAGCTCGTTGAACGTTCTTTCGACCGCCTCCTCGCAGTACTCGTGGTCGGTCACGTCACCCGGCAAGAGCAGCGCTTGCCGACCTTCGGCGCGAATGGCATCGCGCGTCTCGTTTGCGTCCCGCTCTTCCTCCGGCAGGAACATGATCGCCACGTCCGCGCCCTCGCGCGCGAACAGCACCGCCACCGCGCGTCCGATTCCCGAATCGCCGCCCGAAATCAGCGCGACTTTGCCCTTCAGCTTGTCGGCTCCCTTGTAGAGAGGCGCGGTGTACTGCGGACGCGGGTGAACGTTCGCCTCGAGACCCGGAAAATCCTGGTGCTGTTTCGGCATCGGCGGTTTCGGGTGAGACTGCACTCTGCGCATGTCCGCCGAGCTACCGGTCGCTCTCTTCTTCGATTTGGTGGGCATCACTTCCTCTCTTATCACGATGATTATGAATGGTGACAGAGAGGCAAAGCGCGTTCCCGCCCATCTTTAGGCCACCATATATTTCGCCCGCATGTCGCTCACCCTTCGCTTCCTCGGAACTTCGGCATCACGACCCACCGTCGAGCGCAACGTCTCCTCCCTCGCGATTGTCCGCGAAGGCGAGACGCTGATGTTCGATTGCGGGGAGGGGACCCAGCGGCAAATGATGCGCTACGGAATCTCCTTCGCGCTGTGCGACATTTTCTTTACCCACATGCATGCCGACCACATGCTGGGCGTCACCGGACTGCTCCGCACGCTCGCGCTGCAGGGTCGCACCGAGCCGATGAACCTCTACGCCCCCGTCGGATCGCAGAGCCTCCTCTGGCGCGCCATCACGCTCGGCAGCGAGAAGCAGCACTTCGAGATCAGGGTCGTCGAGGTCAGCCCCGAAGCTCCCCTCAAGCGAAATGGATATTCGGTGATTCCCTTTCCCGTCGAGCACGGCGATCGATCGGCGATCGGTTACCAGCTCATCGAGGAGACGAGACTCGGGAGGTTCAATCCCGACAAGGCGCGCGAGATGGGCATCCCCGAAGGCCCGTTGTGGGGAAAGGTTCACAAGGGCGAAGCGGTGCAGCTCCCCGATGGAAGAACGATCCAGCCATCAGAGCTGGTCGGACCGACTAGACCGGGCCGGCGAATCGTTCTCACCGGAGACTCGCGTCCCTCCGAAGGAACGATCGCCGCAGCGGCAGGCGCTGATGTCCTCATCCACGAAGCCACGTTCGCCGAGGAGGAAGCCCCGCGCGCGCTCGAGACGGGACACTCGACGGCACGCGAAGCCGCCGAGGTCGCGCTCAAGGCCGGAGTGAAGAAGCTCGTGCTCACCCACGTCTCTGCCCGATACTCCCGTGACACGTCCGATCTCGAGCGCGAGGCGCGCGAGGTTTTTCCAGCAACTGTAATCGCGCGAGACGGCATGGAGCTCGAGGTCCCGTTCGAGACGAGCGCGCAAGCTTAGCCGGGCGCTCGGGACATGCCCACTATTTTCGTTGATGTTGCGCCCGCGGTGCGTCCGCTGCTGTGATGCCTTACGGGAAGTCGGAGGGGTGGGGACGCAGGCGACATTCAGCGAGCGACCAGGAGACCCGCGACCGAGCAGAGCGAGGGAGCGCAGTTAGGGGCTCCGACCAAGCGAGCGTAGCCGCCGAAGGGAATCCTCTTCGCCGTACCGGCAAAGACCCGAGCGGTGGGAGCTCAGACAGCCGCGCGCGGGAC
>DASXYR010000216.1:0-4095 GCA_036502385.1 Gemmatimonadaceae bacterium | reverse complement strand
ATGTCCCTTCCTTCTCGGCCATCACGAGCTCGTAGGCAGGCTTTCCGCTGTCGATGTCCTTTTGGGGGTAGAAGACCGAAAAGTGCTGGCCGATTATCTCGTCCGCCGTATAGCCTTTGATTCGCTGCGCACCTCGGTTCCAGCTTGCGATGTGCCCTTTCGGATCCAGCATGAAGATGGCGTAGTCGCGAACGGTCTCGACCATGAGCTGATAGACGCGACCGCCGTGCTTGATGGCGTCGGCAAGACGGGAGTTGCCGATTGGGGTGATCGGAGTAGGGACGTCCGGATCACGGGATTCCGCCGCCTTTATCGGATGCGGATTCTTGTCTGGTCTCTCAGCCATCGATGTCCAATGAGCCGGGCAGACCTGGCCGGCCTGGTATCAAGCGCGGCAGCTGGCAAACGGCGTATAACAGCTTGAGCCTCGTGAGTAATGGGAACCCATAGGCGTGCAAAAAAAAGAACGATCCTCCGGCAGCCATGCAAAAATCTCTCCGGAAACCTCGCAAGTCGAAAAGAGAAGGGTGTTGTCGGGTTGTAGGGGGTGCCGCCAGCGACTATACTCCCCAGTCTGTTTCGCTTGGGGAAACCCGGCGGAAACGGGACGTAGCGCAGCCCGGTAGCGCACCTGAATGGGGTTCAGGGGGTCGCGGGTTCAAATCCCGCCGTCCCGATTTTGCCTCCCGCGCGAGACGCGGGGGCAAATCGGTCCGCCGGACTTTCGTCAATGCCGCTCGCGGGCTCGCGGCCTTTGGTCAAATCCCGCAGCTCGCAGCAGTTAGTTGAGTCCTTGCGAGCCACACAACTCGAAAACGGAAAAAGAATGATTCGCGCGAATCCTTTTTTTACTGCGGTCTCTGGACTTCTTCTCGCGGTCACGCCCTCCTCAGCCCAGACCACCACCGCTACCGCAAGCGCAGTCGATCCGATTCGGGTGATGGTCGGGCGCCTCGATCTCGAGCGATACAAGGCGACCCTCCGCGGACTTCAAAAGTTCGGCGATCGTCGCCAGGGTACTTCGCGCAATCGAGCGGCGGTCGACTGGATCGAGGCCCAGCTCAAGAGTTACGGGTGCACGAACACCGAGCGCATCACGTACGACTTCCCGGGACGTCAGATTCAGAATGACTCGACGCGGCGCGTCGATAGCCTGGCTAGAGCGGCGCAGGGACTCCCGGCGTTGCCACCACGCACCGCTCTCCCGCCGGTTCCACCGCGTGATTCTGGCGGAATTCGATACGACCGCGCGGGAAACATCATCAAGGGCAACACCGCTCGCACCGGTGTGAACATGAATCCGCTACTCCAGCCGGACACTGCGCTCCGTCGAATCGATGCCGAGCCCGATACCCCGGGTCAGCGCCAGGAAGTCTACTGCACCAAGCTCGGGAAGACTCACCCTGAGGAGATGTATATAGTAGGCGGCCACATGGACGGTCATGGTTTCGGGGCCGCGCTAAACGACGATGGGTCGGGAACCGCACTGGTGATGGAGCTCGCCCGCGTGTTCAGTGCTCCCGACGTCGCCACCGATCGCTCCGTTCGATTCATTCTCTGGAACAACGAAGAGACGGGACTCAATGGCGCGCGCGCATATGTCGCTCAACGCCAGTCGCTGCAAGGCATCGAGAATCCAACGGGCTCCGGCAAATATCCCGAGCCCAGGTGGCTCGGCATGATTCAGCACGACATGATGATGTGGGATCACGGGATGCCTGGCCCCGACGGCAAAGTCAGCACCGAGCAGCGCCGAGAGGCGGATGTGAACATCGAATTCGCCGGGACGTCGAAGTTCGCGGACGACGCGCAGAAGATGGCGTGGTTCTTCCGCCGCTCGAACGACAAATACGCGACGGACTATCCCGCCGCGGTTGGTGACAGGATGAGCAACACTGATTCGGATCCATTCAAGGATTTGGTGGCGGCAATCAGCCTTCGCGAAAACGAACGACTCGCGCAGACAGGGACTGGCTGGAATCCTACCTGGCACCAGCCGATCGACGTCTACTCGACTTTCTCCGACAAAGATTTCCGCCTCGGACTGAACGCCGCGCAGACAACGCTTTCGGCAGTCGCACAGCTGGTAGGCGCCACGGTCAAGTAGTTCCAAACAACTTTCATCCGTCGAATCCCATGGGCATCACGTCAAGGCTGATTTTCGCGGCCTCATTTTTCTTTTCGGCATCTACTGCCAGCGCAACATTCGCTTCTGCGCAGCAGCGCAGGGCCGCGATGCCGCCCATTCGCCACGTCTTCGTGATAGTCCTCGAGAATGAAGGCTTCGACACGACATTCGATGCGCATTCACGCGCGCCGTATCTGGCGGATACGCTCCGAGAGGCAGGTGCATTCCTTCGCCAGTACCACGGTATCGCCCACTACAGCCTCGGCAACTATCTGGCGATGATCTCCGGTGTCGCACCGACGCCCAAGGTGCAGATAGACTGCCCGCAATTCGAAGATTTCGTGCAGACGGGTACTGCACGGGATGGGCAGCCAATTGGCGATGGCTGCGTTTACCCGGTGCAGGTTTCGACAATCGTGAATCAGCTCGAGACGAAGCACCTCACGTGGGGCGCGTTCATGGAGGACATGGGCAAGGACCCCGCGCGCGAATCGTCGACCTGTGCGCATCCGGTCATTGGCTCTCCGGATCTTACGGAAGGAGCCACCCCCGACGATCAGTACGCAACCAAGCACAATCCGTTCATGTACTTTCACGCGGTAATCGATTCACCGTCGTGCCAGCGGAACGTGGTGCCCCTCACAAAGCTGGAGGATGCTCTCGAGGCGGTGGATCGCACGCCGAACTACACCTTCATCGTCCCCAATCTCTGTCACGACGGGCACGACCGGCCCTGCAAGAATGGTGAGCCCGGAAGCCTCGAGTCGGCGAACGAGTTTCTCCGCCATTGGGTTCCGCTGATCATGAAATCGCCCGCGTATCAAAGAGATGGCCTTCTCGTGATCACCTTCGATGAGGCGTTGAGCATCGACGCGTCGGCGTGCTGCAATCAGCCACCTGGACCAAATACGCCGAAGCCTGGAGTGAATGGACCGGGCGGAGGGCGCACCGGCGCGGTAGTTCTCTCGCGGTTCATCAAGCCGGGGACGGTATCGCGCGTCCCGTACAACCACTATTCGCTGCTACGTACGGTCGAGGATGTTTTCGGCGTTCCGCATCTTCTGTACGCCGGACGCAAAGGCGTCGTCAGTTTCGGGAAGGATGTGTTCACCGGCTACAACGCCAACCGCTGAGGGGTGACTAACCGGTCAGGCGAACTCAGTCGCCGTAGTACTCCTCGATGCACCAGGTGAGAGCGAGCTGGAGCATCTTCTCCGTTTCTTGGAGGTAGGCAGGGTCGGGCGCGGCTCTTACAGTGGCGTTACCGAGCATTGCTGACTTGACGGCAATCACGACCTTCTCGGGTTCGGCGCCCTCGGATTTCATTTGATCAACAAGAGCGCACACGAGCGCGCGAACTTTGTCTTGCTCGATTCCGGATCGTGTTACCGCTTCGCTCAGCTGATTCTTGAGTGCATTCGTCCTGGCGCCGTCCGGAGTGTCATCAGTCATCGCGTGAATGTCCGTGTCTCCATGTCGAGCGCAAGTGTATGTTTCGTACATAGGGCGCACATGGCATAGCGCACCGTTTTGATTGGGAGCGGCGTCACGGCACTTGTACGCGGCGGTTGAAGTCGGTGTTGAAGATTTCGATTTATCCGCGCTTATTACATCCATCACTTCTCACAGCGCGGCCACTGTATGTCCGTAACGCGCAGAGTTGGCGTCTTCGTCGGTAGCCTCCGCAAGGAGTCTTTCACACGAAAGGTCGCGAACGCGATCGTGACCGTCGCGCCTCCGTCACTGAGCTTCGAGTTCGTCGACATTGGTGCGGTCTCGCACTACAACCAGGACCTCGAAACGTCGCCGCCTGCCGATTGGGTCACGTTCAGACAGAGGGTGACCGCCGTTGACGCGCTGTTGTTCGTCACGCCGGAGTACAACCGGTCAGTCCCTGGCGTTCTCAAGAACGCGATCGACGTAGGCTCGCGGCCGTCGCGAAAGGGCGCGATGAATGGCAAACCGGG
>DASXYR010000215.1:0-3346 GCA_036502385.1 Gemmatimonadaceae bacterium | reverse complement strand
GGAAATCCCCACTTGATCGTTTCCTCGGCCGGCGGACACGCTTCGTGAACGACGTCGCGGAGGTACCTAAGGATCGGCTTCGCGAAATCGGCTGACTCTGCGATGTACGCATCGACCCGCGGATCACGGTTGGGCATCGTTGCGTCGGCGCCGAAATGAGGCGGTTTAGCTGATCCAGGTGCCGAGCGCGACGGACCAGACGCCGAAGAAAAGCGCGGCCATGGCGAGCACACCACCCGCTGCGAGCATCCCGCAGATCACGTTCAGCGGGATCTGGACACGCTTGTCGCCAGTCGCTGCAGTCGTCGATCTGGCGCGGTCGGTGATTCCCCACGCCCCATAGAGGGCGAAGAACACCGCCGCGCTTCCGAGCATGAGCAATCCGGCCGGCCGCCACCACAGAAGCGCGGACAACGTGCCGAGCCCAGCGATGAGATCGAGAGAAAGGCGGCGAAGCGACGCGGCTCTCGCGCGATGCGCGAGGAACTCGGGGAGGCTGGCCTCTGGTCGGAGAGCGGAGAGAACCATCATAGAGACAATTCTGCACCGGCGACGGAAATCCGCCAGCCCCGAACCATTACAAGGACTTCGCCCCTCCTTCGATCTCGGCAGCGGCGAGAATGCCGCGCTCTATGTAAATGGGGCGGACGTGAACGCGAAGGCGTGGAAGCCGCGCTCCGAATACCACCGCGGCCAGCGCACATGCAACGCCGCCCAGGGTTACGGTGTTCGTCGGCCCAATGTGGTCGGCCGCAAATCCGGCGAGGAGACTTCCCAGTGGTGCGGTGCCGAGGAATGCCATGGTGTAGAACGACATCACCCTGCCCCGCATGTCATCCTCGACGATCGTCTGAAGGATGGTATTGGTCGAGGCCATCACGACCATCATCCCCGCGCCGACGAAGGGAAGGAGTAAAAGCGACAACCACAGCACACGAGAAAATGAAAATGCGATGAGGCCGATACCGAACGTGGCCGTCGCTGTCACCATGACGCGGCCGAGCCCGAGCACAGACCGCCGCGAAGCAAGGTAGAAGGCGCCGCCGAGAGCCCCGACGCCGACCGCGGTCATGAGATATCCCAACGTATGTGGACCGCCGTGAAGAACGCTGGCGGCGATTGCCGGCATCAGCACGTTATACGGCATCCCCATCGTGGCGACCAGCGCGAGCAGCACGAGAGAGTCGCGAACGGGCGGAAATCTCGTGACGTACCGGAAGCCCGTGCGGAGCTCGTCGAGCATTCGTGTATTCGCCGCCGGAGGCGAGAACTTCTCGAGGCGCATCGCGAGGAGCGACGCGATCACCGCGAGGTAAGAAACCGCGTCGAACGCGAAGCACCAGCCTTCTCCGACGGCGGCGATCATGATCCCGCCTACCGATGGGCCAATGATCCGGCTTGCGTTCACCATCGAGGAATTCAGCGCGATCGCGTTCGGAAGATCGGCGCGGTCCGTCACCATTTCCACGACGAACGTCTGCCGCGCCGGGGTATCGAAGGCGTTGATTATTCCCTGCACCACCTGAAGTGCCAGGATCTCGGTTACGGTGATTATCCCGGCGAGCGTCAGCACTGCCAGCGCAACGGACTGAAGCATGGCCAGAACCTGGGTCACGACCAGAATGCGGTGCCTGTTCCAGCGGTCGATCAGGACGCCCGTGAACGGCGCGAGGAGAAGGGTGGGAATCTGCCCGAAGAATCCGACGACTCCGAGCAGAAAAACCGAATGCGTCAGCCTGTAGACGAGCCAGCTTGTTGCGATCCTGGTGATCCACGTACCGACGAGCGATACGGTCTGGCCACCGAAGAAGAGCCTGTAGTTACGATGCCGGAGGGCGCGGGTGAGATGCGTCGCCACTCATTCGCTCTCCTCTTCGGCGTCGTCTGCGTGTTCGACGATGTCGCCGGGCTTGAAGAGAATTCCTTTCATGGTCTCCCGCCACTTTTCGTTCTTTCGGAGGAGAAACTCGAGATCCATGCCGAAATGCTTGAACTCCTCGTGTTGGGCGTTCCTCATGATCGCCTTCGCCTCTCTGTCCTTCTCGAGGGCGAGACGCTGCTCGTACCAGCCGATCGCCTCCGCCTCCTCGATAAGAGAGGTGATCATCCGCGCGAAAGTGCGGGTCTTCGCCGACAGCTCGTCGGGCGGCTCGTGGTACTGATCAAATCCCATTATCGTCTCGCGTGTGTGGAGGACGCCGCGCCTAAGGGCGGAGCCGGTTCATTGTTCTCGGGAAGGCGATCGCTTCCCGAATGTGGTGTATGCCGCAGATCCAGCCGACGGTTCTCTCGAGGCCGAGTCCGAATCCGGAGTGCACGAACGTGCCGTACTTCCGCAGGTCGAGGTACCAGTTGTATGCCTCCACCGGCAGATTCTCCTCCTTGATTCTCGCCAGAAGCTTGTCGTGGTCGTCTTCACGCTGTGACCCGCCGATGATCTCGCCGTAACCCTCGGGCGCGAGAAGGTCGTCACAGAGCACCGTGCGCGGATCGTCCGGATTCTCCTTCATGTAGAAAGCCTTCGCCTGCTTCGGGTAGTTGTAGATGAACACCGGCCTGTCGTACCCCTCGACGAGCAGCGCTTCATCCTCAGCGCCCAGGTCATCGCCCCAGGTCACCACGCTTCCCTTTGATTGCAGGATTCCGACCGCCTCGCTGTAATCGATGCGGGGAAATGGCGCTTTGATGCTTTCGAGCTTGCTCAGGTCGCGTTCGAGCTCCTTGAGCTCCGGCTGTCGCCGCTCGAGAACCCGCGCCACTATGTAAGAGACGAACTCCTCCTGTAGCCGCATGTTGTCAGCAGAGTCATTGAACGCGACTTCCGGCTCGACCATCCAGAATTCGGTGAGGTGGCGGCGCGTCTTCGATTTCTCGGCCCGGAAGGTCGGGCCGAAGCAATAAATCTTTCCGAACGCAGCCGCGGCTGCTTCCCCGTACAACTGTCCGGTCTGCGCGAGATATGCCGTCCCCTCGTCGAAGTACTCGGTGCCGAACAATCCGCTTCGTTCGCCGATCGCCGCGGTGAGAATTGGTGTATCCACCAACGTGAAGTCGCGCTCGTAGAAGAAATCGCGAATCGCCTGCTCCACTTCGTGGCGAATGCGCCCGATGGCGCGCTGCCTCGGACTCCGGAGCCAGAAGTGCCGGTTGTCGAGCAGAAAGTCGATACCGTGTTCCTTCGGCTGGATCGGATAATCGATCGGACTCTCTCCATAGATGGAGAGCTCCTTCACTCCGAGCTCGAATCCGCCGGGAGCGCGCGCGTCGGGCTTGACTTCGCCCTCGACCTCGATCGAAGTCTCCTGCGTGAGCTTGCCGAAACGCGACCACGAGTCGGGCGAAACGG
>DASXYR010000214.1:0-1569 GCA_036502385.1 Gemmatimonadaceae bacterium | reverse complement strand
CCCGGTGGCCATTCAGGTGAGGCGGAGGCGGTGGTCATTTCTTTTACACGCGGGCTCGTTTTTGCGAGGTTTCCACCGGGTGGAGGCAGGAGTGTTTTGGCGAGACGGGACGGAAAACAACAATTCGCTCCGGAGATGTTTCCCGCGGCTTCCGGCGGCTCATTCCGCTACCTTCCTTCGCACCTAACACTATGCTAAAATTACTACTTACACCACAAAAACATGGCTGACCAGGGCAATCCTCCACAGGGACCTCCGCAAGGTCCACCTGCGCCTCCGCAAATCCCGCTTCCGACCGGCGGAGGCGGGGGTGACGAGCGCAACATTAACATCAATATCGAAGACGAGATGAAGAGCTCGTACATGGATTACGCCATGAGCGTGATCGTGGGACGGGCGCTTCCCGATATTCGCGACGGCTTGAAGCCCGTGCATCGCCGCATTCTTTTCGGCATGAGCGAAATGGGCCTCGCGCCCAACCGCCCGACGCGTAAATGCGCCAAGATCGTGGGCGAGGTCCTCGGCAAATTTCACCCGCACGGCGACGCGTCGGTATACGACTCGCTTGTCCGTATGGCGCAGCCGTTCTCGATGCGTTATCCACTGGTGGATGGACAGGGCAACTTCGGCTCGGTCGACGGCGATCCGCCGGCGGCGATGCGGTACACCGAAGCGCGTCTCTCGCGCATCGCGACGGGGCTGCTCGAGGACATCGATAAAGAAACGGTCGACTTCCGTCCCAATTACGACGAAAGCGAGTTCGAGCCCGAAGTGATTCCGACGCGGGTGCCGAATCTGCTGGTCAACGGATCGTCGGGCATCGCGGTTGGCATGGCGACGAACATTCCGCCGCACAACCTGACGGAAATCATCGATGCAACTGTGCTGCTGATCCGGCACCCCGACACGCAACTCGACAAGATCATGGAAATCGTGAAGGGCCCGGACTTTCCGACCGGCGGCTTTATTCTCGGCCGCCAGGGGATCGCCGAAGCCTTCCGCACTGGCCGCGGCAGCCTGAAAATCCGCGCCAAACATTCGGTCGAAGACATGAAGAAGGGCGATCGCCAGCAGATCGTGATCACCGAAATTCCATATCAGGTGAACAAATCGCGGCTGATCGAAAACGCCGCGGCGCTGGTGAACGAGAAGAAAATCGAAGGCATCTCGGAGATTCGCGATGAGAGCGACCGCGACGGCATGCGCATCGTGTTCGAACTGAAGCGCGGCGAGCAGGCCGACGTCATTCTCAACAACCTCTTCAAGCACACGCAGCTTCAGATCAGTTTCGGCATCATCAATCTCTCGATCGTCAACGGGCAGCCGCGCGAGCTCGGGCTGATCTCGACCATCAAGTACTTCATCGAGCACCGCGTCGACGTGGTCCGCCGACGCACCGATTATGAGCTGCGGAAGGCCCGCGAGCGCGAGCACATTCTGCTGGGCTTCCGGGTGGCGCTCGACAACATGGATGAAGTCATCCGGCTCATCCGCGCGTCGGGCTCACCAAAGGAGGCCCGCGAGTCGCTGGTGGCGGCGTCCACGAAGTTTGTCTTCAATGCGCTTTAT
>DASXYR010000213.1:0-5805 GCA_036502385.1 Gemmatimonadaceae bacterium | reverse complement strand
CGAGCCATTCGGGATCGGCAATCCGTCGCCGGTGCTGCTCGCGCGAAATGTCATTCTGTCGCGGCCGCCCAAGCTGGTTGGCAAGGACGGGCTCAAGCTCGTTCTCGATACAGGTACTGGATCGCTCGAAGCGCTCGGCTGGGGATTCGGGCCGCAGGTCGCGGAGTTTCAGGCGGGAACGAGGGTGGACATCGCTTTCAGACTGGAGCGGGATGAGTACCGGGGAGAGAGCTACCTGCAAGCAAGGATCGCGGATGTTCGGGCGTCGAATGAACTGCGAACTGAACAATACCGGCCGGGGGCTTTTGGGGCAGCGGCTGGCGGGCGCGTGCTGCCCATCGATCCGCTTCTGGATCAGCCTTCAGCGCGCAGCCAGTCGGACGCGCGGCCGTAGCGCCGTCTGAGATCGTGAACTCTATACAGCTGTGCGAATAGTCGCGGGCCGTTGGCGCGGGCGCCGGATAAGCGCGCCGAAGGGGACGTCGGTTCGACCCACACTCGACAGCGTCCGCGAGGCCTGGATGAGCATCCTCCAGCTAGATCTTCCCGGCGCGCGCGTGCTCGATCTCTACTCCGGGTCTGGAGCGCTCGGCCTGGAGGCACTCTCTCGCGGCGCCCGGTCGGCCGATTTCGTCGAGAAGGATCCGCACAGTCTCCGTGCGCTGGAGGAGAACATCGCGACACTCGGCGCCGGCGATCTCGCGAACGTCGAGAGGAAGCCGGCCTTATCTTTCGCCGACGCCTTGGGGGCGCTCGATTACGACGTGGTGTTCGCGGATCCGCCGTACGCGAGCGGAGAAGCAGCGCACCTCGCGAGGCGGTGGCTGGAGCGGCCGTTCAGTCGGGTGCTCAGCGTCGAGCACTCGGCAAAAGACGCGATGCCGGACGGTGGCGTGACTCGGAAATATGGAACGACGGCAATCACTTTCTATCGCAGCGAGGAGTGACGTGGTAACCACGGCCATCTATGCTGGAAGCTTCGACCCCATCACGAGGGGACACGAAGACCTCATTACGCGAAGCTGCGAATTCGTGGATCATCTTGTCGTAGCCGTTGCCGTCAACTCCTCGAAGAAGGCGCTGTTTTCCACCGAGGAGCGTGTTGAGCTCATTCGCGATGCAACCAAGGACAACAAGCTCGTCGAGGTGACGCAGTTTGAGGGACTCCTCGTCGACTTCGCCCGGAAGATCGGCGCCAGGCTGAACATCCGCGGGCTCCGGGCAGTGAGTGATTTCGAGTACGAGTTCCAGATGGCCCTGATGAACCGCCATATGTCGGAGGATTTCGAGACCGTCTTCATGGTTCCGTCGGTGGAGACCACTTACATCAGCTCGAGTGTGGTCCGTGAAGTCGCGCAGCACCACGGCAATCTGAAGGGTCTCGTCCATCCCGTGGTCGCCAGGGCGCTCGCCAGGAAATTCCCCAGGGGCAAGTCTTCGCGCGCGTGAGGCTGGTCTCCGGCGGCGGGGAGGCCCGGCAATGACGTTCATCGAGCGGATCCGCGAGCGAGCGTCGACGGCTCAGCGCCGAATCGTTTTTCCCGAGAGCGATGACGCTCGAGTGCTGGGCGCTGCGATCGAGATCGACCGCATCGGGATGGCGAGGGTGGTGCTCGTCGTCAACGGAAAGCCGAGCGCGGCGGTCAAGGCGTCTGGGCTCATATCCGTCTCCGCCGATGACGGTTCTGCTCTCGAGCTCTCCCACCGGATGGTCGCCGGTGGCGAGGCCGACGCATCGGTGGCTGGCGCCGTCTACACTACGCGGGACGTCCTGCGAAGCGCGCTGCGCCACATCGGGCTCGCCCCCGAAGTGCGCGTCGCATCGAGTGCTTTTTACATGATTGTCCCGCCCGGCAGCGAGACGGCGAACGAGGTGCTGACCTTCACAGATTGTGCGGTCATCCCGTACCCGACGGCCGAGAACCTCGCCGACATTGCGATTGCGGCGGCCCACGACAGGCGTCGCATCGTTGGGGACGAGCCCCGCGTGGCCCTCCTTTCCTTCAGCACGCACGGCAGCGCAAAGGGCAAATCAGTAGACCGCGTGCTGGAAGCTCTGGCAATTATCCGGGCACGGGAGCCGAGCCTCGTGGTGGACGGAGAATTGCAAGGTGATGCCGCGTTGGTTCCCAGCGTGGCCGAACGGAAATCACCCTCCAGTTCGGTTGCGGGAAGGGCCAACATATTAGTTTTCCCGACGCTCGATGCCGGCAACATCGCTTACAAGCTGGTGCAGCGTGTTGGTGGCGCGATGGCGCTCGGACCGATTCTGCAGGGCTTCGCTCATTCGGTCTCCGATCTCTCGCGCGGCGCAGAGCGTGACGACATTATTAACGTGGCCGCAATTGCATCGCTGCAATCGGCCGGGCGCTGACATGAGGGGGAGCACGCGCCTTGAGCAGTCCGATCCACACTGGAGATTATCTGAATGAGTTTCTCGATCAAGAAACAGGGAGAAGTCGTCGTGGTCGATGTCGAAGGTCAGCTTATCGTGGGAAATCGTCAGGAGCTCAAGCAGAAAGTTCTCGATGAGCTCGAGAAGGGTGAGAAGAAGTTTCTCATCGACTTCAGCCAGACCGGCTATATCGACAGCTCAGGCCTCGGCGTGCTCGTCTCGTTGTCGAAAAAGATCCGTGAGCAGGGCGGAGAGCTCCGTCTGGCCAATCTCAATGACGATCTCCAGACGCTGTTCGAGCTGACGAAGCTCGACACCCTGTTCCAGATCTCCGACACTCGGGAGCGCGCACTAGAGAGTTTTTAATGGCGGAATCTCGCGTCGCGTTCGATCTCCAGATTCCGAGCGACGTTGAATACATAGAAGGCGTAGTGGAGCTCGCGAGGCAGCGCTGCCGCGAGCTCAAGCTGTCCCCCACCAAGTGCTCGCTCAATGTTCCCGTCGCTCTGTCGGAGGCGCTCTCAAACGCCATCTTGCGCGGGAACGACTCTACGGGCGGCAAGCACGTTCGCATCCGCGCAATCGTCAGTGATACCGATCTCGTCTTCGAGGTAGTCGACGACGGGCCGGGCTTCGACCTTGACGAATGCACCCAGGATTGTACGCTGCCGGAAAACATCAGCAGAGAGGAAGGCCGCGGCCTCTTTCTGATGAAACGGCTGATGGACCGGGTGGAGAGCTTTCGCAACAAGGGCAACGTCGTCCGCCTGACGTTGCATAGAGAGTGAAGGAGCTCGAAGCGGTCCTCATTGCGTTTCGAGAGGGGACGCACTGTGAGGCCGCTGTGTGGGGGAGCGGCGACGGACGCTCCGCGCCAACCGTCATCGCGCGGTCGAGTCCCAAGGTACAGATGCCGGACGTTCTCCCCGACGAGCCTGGCCAGTCCGTACCGACCAACTTCGGAACGCAGCTGGTGACCCGCGTGCCCTCGGTCAAGAAAATCTGGCTCACCGTCGGCCCCTGCGATCCCTCGTTCTCGCCCGAAGAGCGCCACATCAAGTTGTTGATGCCGGTCGTGACGCAGTTTACACAGGCTGCCCTCGAGGTGGAGCACGCCGCTACCGAGCTGGCGGAGCGGTACGAAGAGATCAACCTCCTTTACACAATAGGCGAGATACTCGGCCGCACCGTCACGCTGGAAGATGCGGCCGCCACGATCCTCACCGAGATCTCCGAGACGGTCGGGGCGCGAGTGGCGTCGATCCTCGTCCACGACGCGCGCACCAACACTCTCCAGGCCGTGGCCGCGCTCGGCGTTCCCAAAGCCCAGATCCCGCCGATCAGCGCTGACGATCCGAGTAGCGTCTCGGCGCGCGTGTTTCGCACGCAGCATCCGCTGATCGTCGTCGGGAAGGGCGTCACCTTCGGGACGGAATCCCCGTACGGCCGCGGCGAGATGCTATCCGTTCCAATCATGTGGACGACACCGACCGGTGGAATGCCCCTCGGCGTCGTCAACCTCGCCGACCGCCGCTCACGCCAGCCATTCACTGCCGGAGATCAGAAGCTCGTCTCGGCGATCGCGACGCAGATCGGAACCGCCATTCAGAACGCGCGCCTCGTCAGCGCATCTCTCGATCAGCAGCGCCTTCTTCAGGAGATGAGTCTGGCGCACGATCTCCAGATGAAGCTGCTTCCATCGACCGATGTCGTTTCTCCTGAAGCGCAGGCCACGGCTCGTGTCATCCCGGCCGAGAGCGTCGGTGGCGACTTTTATCAGCTCTTCAAGCTCCGCAATGGAGCGACCGGAGTGATGATCGGCGACGTGTCCGGTCACGGTTACCGCGCCGCTCTCATCATGGCGCTGGCGATGAGTGCATCGGCCATCCATGCCCAGAACATCGTCAATCCTGGGCAGATGCTGGGCGCGCTCCTTCAATCGTTGCGCGAAGAGCTGGAATCGACCGAGATGTTCATCTCGCTGTTCTACGGCGTTGTAGATCCGGAAAAGGGGAAGCTCACCTACGCCAACACCGGACACCCGCACGCGTTCGTGATCAGCGGCGAGGGAACATCGACGAGGCTGGCGGCGGTGGATCCGCCGCTCGGAATGGTCGAAGACGTGCCGACCTCGGCGTCTCTCTCCTGGGTTCCGAAGAAGGATCTCCTCGTGCTCTTTACGGACGGCGTGAGCGACGCGCGCAACGCCAGCGACGTGCGCCTGGGCGAAGAGCGCGTGATCGAGCTGATTCTCGAGAATCGCGACAACGACACCAAGGTGATCGTCGACCGCGTGTTCAAGATGATCGACGTCCACACCCGCAGTGTCACACTCAGGGACGATCTCACGCTCGTAGTCGTCCGGAGCTGAGCGTGCCACTCCCTCCCGCGAATGGCGCGGGCGGATCCGAAACGCCGAGAAGGATGCGACGTCCGCCCGTTCTCAAGAAGTACGGGCAGCACTTCCTCTCCGACGAGCGCATACTCTCTGGAATCGTTGACGCCCTCGGCCCCACGATGAATGACACCGTTGTCGAGATCGGGCCAGGGCGCGGCTCTCTGACCGAAATTCTCGCGAAACGATGCCGCAAGCTCATCGCGATCGAGATCGATCGCGCGCTCGCGGAACAGCTCGTCGTGAAATACCGCGATCGCCCGGGTGTCGAGATAATTCAAGGTGACGTCCTCGAGACGGATCTGCACGCGATTGCCGGCTCGGATTTCCTGTTGATCGGCAACGTGCCGTACAACATCACGACGCCGATAGTGTTCAAGGCACTCGACCCGGCGATTCCACGTCGCTCAGTTTTTCTCGTCCAGCGCGAAGTGGCCGAGAGGATGGCGGCGAAAGAGGATACCGAGAGCTATGGTGCGTTGTCGGTGAACGTCGCGGTGGTGGCGAACACCGAGATGGTGATGAGCGTACCGCCCAGCGCTTTCAAGCCGCCGCCCAAGGTCGACTCGACCGTCGTGCGGATCACGCCGCGCGAGACGCCACTCGTCGCTCTTGGCGCGTTGCCGGGGTTTCGGACGTTCGTTCAGGCCGCGTTCAGCCTGCGTCGAAAGCAGATGCAGAAGGTTCTGCGGACGATTCGATCGATTTCGCCCGAGGAGGCAGCAGCGATTCTCGAGAGGGCAGGGGTCGCGGCGACGGCGCGACCGGAGGTCGTCAGTCCTCAAGCGTTCGCGCGGCTGTACGAGATCTTGTAGCTGGCGCTGCCTCGGTCGGAGTTACTCGCCTCTGTTACTGAGAGCGAACGACAACCCTTCGAGCTCCATCGCCATGTTGACGTTCCGCACGGTGACGTCGGCCGGAACGGCGAGCTGCACGGGCGCGAAGTTCAGAATCGCCTTGATCCCCGTTCGCACAATCTGCTTCACGACGGCAGGTGTACTTTCGCCAGGCGTCG
>DASXYR010000212.1:0-2436 GCA_036502385.1 Gemmatimonadaceae bacterium | reverse complement strand
TTCTTCGTGCGGACCCCCGAGGAGTGGAAGAGCATCATTCGCCAGAATCCGTTTCGCAAGGAAGCCGAGCTCGATCCGGGGCACCTGCTCGTCCTCGCGCTTAAGAGCTCCCCGTCGGCGGAGTATGTCACCGCCCTCCAGGAGGAGATCAAAGGCCCCGAGCTTGTGCACGCGAAGGGCAAACAGCTCTACGCGTTTTATCCCGATGGAGTCGGCCGTTCCCGACTCACCACCGCCGTGATCGAAAGAAAACTCGGCCGATGCACGGGCCGGAACTGGAACACGGTCCTGAAGCTGGCCACTCTCTCCAAATCCGGCTCGACGAAACTGACGCCCGTCGTCCCGCGCAAGCGTATCTAGTCAGTGTCGCTCCCCATGCAGTCGAGCGACAGGCCGCGGGTCTCCGCATTTCTGATCGTCCACAATGAGGAGCAACGCCTGGCTGACTGTCTCGCGTCCGTGAGCCAGATAGCCGACGAAATCATCGTCCTCGATGATGGCTCCGTCGACCGGACTGTCGAGATCGCGCGTGCCGCGGGTGCGCGTGTCGAGTTCCGCAAATTCGACGGCTTCGGCGCCCAGAAACAGGCAGCCCTCGACATGACCCGCGGCGCGTGGGTTCTATCGATCGACGCTGATGAGCAGTTGACACCGCCTCTCGCCGACGAGATTCGGAGACTCACTGCCAGCGATGATGCCTCGGGTCCTGCCGGATACTGGGTCCGCCGGGATCTCATTTACCTCGGAACGCGTCTCAGGTTCGGTGGCACCGGGAGCGACTGGGTTCTGAGGGTCGCGCGGCGCGACAGAACGCGCATCACGCCCGACGATGTGCATGAAAGCCTCGTCGTAGATGGGAAAACGGCGAGACTGCAAGGCTCGCTAACGCACATCAAATACAATTCGCTTTCCGAGCACATGCAGACGATCGATCGCTATACCTCGCTGATCGCAAACCGGCGAGCATCCAGCGGTCGGAAATTCCACGCATGGAGTGTCTTTCGCATCTTCTGGGAGCTCTTCGCGCGGCTGATCGTCAAACTTGGCATTCTGGACGGGCAAGCCGGGGTCATACACGCGGCCATGGCGTCTCATTACGCGTTTCTCAAGTCTGCAAAACTCTACAGAGCCAGGGACAGGCGACGGTAATGCCCATGAGTCCGGTTCGCGTGCTTCATGTCAACACCGAGAATGGTTGGCGTGGAGGAGAGAGGCAGACCCTCTGGCTGTCCATGTGTCTGGCACGCATGGGCCACGTCTCGATCATCGCCGCGCGTCCCGGTGAGCCCCTCGCAAAGCGAGCCGTTGAGAAAGATCTCCAGATCATTCACACTTCGCCTTTCGGCGAGTTTGATCTCCTCGCCGCCCTCCGGCTTCGCGCTTACATACGCAAAGCGAACATTCAGATCGTTCACGCGCATACGGCCCACGCCGTGGCGCTCGCTGCTTTCGCAACGATGGGCACGAGCGCGGCGATGGTTACGACTCGGCGCGTAGATTTCCGACTCCGCCCCAACCCGGCGTCGCGGTGGAAGTACGCTCGGGCGAGCGCCATCATCGCAATCTCGAGGGCCGTCGCGGTAGCGTTGACCGAAAGCGGCATCGCGCCCGATCGGAT
Source organism: Gemmatimonadaceae bacterium (assembly GCA_036502385.1). Lineage (GTDB taxonomy): Bacteria > Gemmatimonadota > Gemmatimonadetes > Gemmatimonadales > Gemmatimonadaceae > UBA4720. The sequence continues at coordinate 818 of DASXYR010000212.1, read as the reverse complement.
CGAGATAATTCCGAGCGGTGTCGATCTCTCCCGCACGTTCACCTCCGCCACCGCCGAGGATCTTGCTTTGCTCGGAGTGCCCGCCGGCGCACCGCTGGTTGTCCAGGTTGCGCAGCTTGTCCCCCATAAGGATCCAGTGACATTCGTAGGCGCGATCGCAGAAGCACGCCGGCACGTGCCGGGACTCCACGCCCTGCTTGTCGGGGAAGGTCAGCTTCGTCCGGACGTAGAAGCAGCGATCCGTGAAACGGGAGTCGGGGATGTTCTCCATATGACGGGATACCGGCGCGATGCCGACTCGCTCCTGAAGGCCGCCGACGTCGTAACCCTCAGCTCAAAAGAGGAAGGGCTCGGAACCGTGTTGCTCGATGCCATGTCGATGGGCAAGCCGATCGCAGCGCCGGCAGCCGGTGGCATCCCCGAGATCGTCGAGCACGAGAAATCCGGGCTGATATCGCCCGTTGGCGATGCCAAGCGTCTGGGTGAAAATCTCGCGTCTCTCCTTACCAACATACCGCTGGCGAGCCGGCTCGCTGCCGGGGCGCTGGAAAGAGCGAAGGAATTCTCGGTTGAGCGCACGGCCGAGCGTACGCTCGGCGTTTACCGGCGCCTGCTCGGCCGTGAAAAAAGTTGAGCGAAAAGCTAACGGCTAGGCACCCTTTGTCGCATCGAGCGCGTCGAGCAGCTTCTGGTGTATTCCTCCGAATCCACCGTTCGACATCACCAGGACTACGTCGCCTTTCTTGAGACGCGGAGTGAGATCCTTCACGATCTCATCCGCATCCTTGAGGTTCCGTGCAGCCTTGCCCGCCGAGATG
>DASXYR010000211.1:0-1604 GCA_036502385.1 Gemmatimonadaceae bacterium | reverse complement strand
ATCGTTGGCCGGGGCGACGCCGACATTCGTTTCGAGAGCGATCCCTACATGTCGCCATTGCACGCGCGTATCGACCAGCGCGGCGGACAACTGTCGTTGCGCGACCTTGGCTCTCGCAACGGGACCTGGCTCTTCATCGAGCAGCCAACGCGGCTCACCGATGGGGATCTCATCCTCGTTGGGTCGCAGATGCTTCGCTTTCGGCGGCTCGGATATCCCGGTCCTCATCCGCCCGAGGCCGATTCCACACGACGACTCGGCTCCCTTGTGCCCGCGGCGGACGTCGCGGTGATCGAGCAGCTCCGCGCCGATTCGAGCGTGCGGGACACGCTGCACCTTTCGCCGGGGAGATCGGTACTGATGGGACGCGAAACGGGCGATTGGCTGTTCCCGTACGACCAAACAATGAGCGGCAAGCACGCGGAAGTCCGCTCGGAGGATAGCGAGTACTACGTTCACGATGCCGGCAGCAGAAACGGCGTCGCCATGGCGGTTCGTGGCGAGCGCGCGCTCCGGAAGGGTCAGCGAATTCTCATTGGCAACGAGATTCTGCGGGTGGAGAGCGCGTGTAGACTCCAAGGATCTGGCGGCAACGCGGCGACAGTGTGACGCCTTCGGGACGGTCACCGTCCGATGTCAGTATGCCGGACACCAGCGGCTCGGCCCAGCCCAACGAGCCGGTACGCGTCACTAGCGCCCTGGAGCAGATGAAGGATTGGATGAGCGGGAAGGAGCCGCGCGTGCGGGCCACCGGTTTAAGCTTCAGCGTCAGCGAGCCCCGCTGAAACGGCCGTGTCTGTCAGCAACCCTTCCCTTCGCGCGATGAGCGACCTCGCGGGTGATCCAAACGGCGACGTCGTCGTCACGGTGTTCGGCCGAACGGACGTCGGCCGCACGCGAGAGCATAACGAGGACGCATTCGCCGTCGCCGACCTGTCGACGGACAACCCAACGCTGCATCCGGAAGTCCGCCGCCACATCCTCGGACCGAAGGGGACGCTGTTCATGGTGGCGGACGGCATGGGCGGCGCCGCGGCGGGCGAGATCGCCAGCGCGATGGCGGTGGAAGTCGTGCTCAGCGAGCTGCGCGAGAAATGGATCGCGAACGAGACGAGCGATTCAGAGGAGTTCGTCCGCGCCATCCGTCGCGCGACAATCGCCGCCAATCAGCACATTCATAACTTCGCGGGGAGCCACAGCGAGTATCGCGGCATGGGGACCACCGCGACCGTCGCCGGCCTCCTTGGCGACACGGTATACGTCGCGCAGGTTGGTGACAGTCGCGCGTATCTCATTCGAGACGGAGTGGCGCGACAGATCACGAAAGATCAGTCGCTGATGCAGAAGCTCATCGAGGCCGGCGAGCTCACCGAAGAGGAAGCAGCGCAGAGCGAGCGACGCAACATCATCCTCCAGGCGCTTGGCCCCGAGCCGCTGGTGAAGATCGACCTCACGCATCAGAAGGTGCGTCGCGGCGATGTCCTCGTTCTCTGCAGTGACGGACTTTCCGGACAGGTCAGCAAGGACGAGATCGCGCGCGTCGTTCGGGAAGAGCCGGATCTCGTGATGGTGTGCAAGCGGCTCATCGATCGAGCGAACGAGCT
>DASXYR010000210.1:0-14130 GCA_036502385.1 Gemmatimonadaceae bacterium | reverse complement strand
ATCTCGTAGAAATAGCGGGGCAGCTGGCGTCCCCGCCCGGTTGCGTCCTTCCATTCTTCGCCCGGCCTCAAGGCCTTCCGGTACTCCGGCGGAAGGGTAAGCCCGTCAACGACCCGAAGCGGGAAGTTGGGCGATTCGTGGCCGGCGTTTCCGGCGAACACGGCTGAAGAGCTCATTCGTCGGCGGGGCCATGGGTTAGAAACTCATATATGGTATGCGAGATTGTGGCGATTGTCCGGGACCGTCCTGTCCCCTCTAGCGGCCACTCGGTCAATATCACCAGTCCGTACGGTTTTCTCTTCGGCAGGTAGATCACGCCGGCGTCGTGCGCAACGGTGGATATCTCTCCCGTCTTGTGCGCGACGCGCGCTCCCTTGGGAAGCCGCGCCGGAATTCCCTGATTGAACTCCTGGCCGTGAAGGATGTCCATCATCCTGCGCGACAGCGCCGGTGAAAACGCCCTTCCTTCCGACAACAACACCAGAATTCGCAGCAGCCCATCTGCGGTCACCATGTTGTTGATGCCCTTGTCGAATGCCAGCTCATCTTCGACGCCGCGCTTCAGCTCGATGCCGTCGTCGACGTCCAACTCCTTCAGCGTCCTGTTGACGGAGTCGGGCCCGATGACGCCGAGCAGGAGATTCGTGGCGAGGTTGCTCGAGGTGGTGATCATGTGGTACGCCAGCTCATCGACGCGCATCATCTTGCCGATCGCGTTGTGCACGGCAGAGTTTGCATCGCGCCCTGACTCGACGCGGAACGGCAGGCCCTCTACGACGCTGAGAAATCGATTGCGGACATGGACGCGCGAATGGGGGAGCAGATCGCCGCGATCGATCGCCGCGAACACCCCAAGAAGTATCGGGACCTTGATCGTGCTCGCCGCGTGGAACCAGCGATCGGCCTTGTAGTGCAGCTCCAGCCCGGTCTCAGCGTCGTGAAGGGCGACACCGATCGCCTTCGCCCCGGATTCCTCTTCGATCTTCGCGATCTGAGACGTGAGCGCGCGCTCACGCGCGGCCATCGGCGACTCTGTGGTCGTCATCTGACGCTCAGGAGTATGCTACGCGAGGATCCGCTTTGGCGTACGCGAGATCTGTGAGAAGATTCACCAGCACGAACACCACGCTGAGAAACAGAACGGAGCCTTGAATGGCCGGCAGATCGCGCCGCGTGATCGCGTTGACAACGTAGCGTCCGAGGCCGGGCCAGCTGAAGATCGTCTCGGTGAGAATGCTGCCGGTGAGGTAGTACCCGAAGTCGAGGCCGAGAACGGTGATAATCGGGATCAGCGCATTTCGCAGCGCGTGGCGTACCACAACTACTCGTTCCTTCAACCCTTTCGCGCGCGCCGTCCGCACGAAATCTCCGCCGAGCACGTCGAGCATCGATGATCTCGTGACACGGGCGAGAAATGCTATCGAGCGTGAGCCGAGCGCGAGCGCCGGAAGGATCAGGTACCTGATTCCTCCATAGCCGGAGGGAGGAAGCCACTTGAGGATCACCGCGAATAGGAGGATGAGAATCAATCCCACCCAATAGACCGGGAATGAAATTCCGAGATAAGCGACGCCGAGTCCGAGGCGGTCGAACCATCCGCCGGGGTTGCGCGCGCTCAGCACGCCGAGCGTGATGCCGAGTATCGAGGCGAGGAGCATCGCCGAGCCGGCGAGGAGGAGCGTCTTCGGGAAGCGCTCGCGAATGTCCTGAATGATCGGGCGCTGCGTGATGTACGAGTTGCCGAAGTCGCCGCGCAGCACGCCGCTGGTGTATAGAGTGAACTGTTTGAGCAGCGGTTCGTCGAGGTGGAGCTCTTTTCTCAGTCGTGCAATGGTTTCCGGATCGGCGCGCTCGCCGACCATTTCCTGCACCGGATCGCCGGGCGCGACGTAGAGGAGGAGAAACACGACCACCAGGACTCCGAAGAGCGTTGGAATCGAGAGGGCGAGTCTCCGAACGATGAAAGCGAGCACTGTCTACTTGCTGATGGTCACGTCGGTCCAGCGCTGGCCGTTGAAGACGGCGGGAACGGTGAACCCTTTGATCCACGGCTGCACGGCGTACATGTCCTTATAGAAGAACAGATAGAGCATGGGCGCGTCGTTGAACTCGATCTGGTCGGCCTGTGTGTACAGGGAATTGCGCTTCGCTTCGTCCTGTTCGCGGTGCGCCTGATCGACGAGTGCGTCGAAGTGCGGGTTCTCGTAAAATGACACGTTGCCGCCAACTCCCTTATTCTTGCTGTGCAGCAGCGGATACAAGAAGTTCTCGGCGTCTGGGTAATCAGCCCACCATTCCTTGAGCGCGAGATCCGTCTGTCCCTTCCGCGCAGCCTCGCGCATCGACGACGCGTCGCGCTGGATGATCTTCGCCCGGATCCCCGCCTCGGCCAGATTGGCCTGGATGGTCTGCGAGATGCGCGGCGACTGGTCGGTGGTCGAGGCCCACAGCTCGACGTCGATGCCGTTCGGATGTCCGGCGGCGGCAAGCAGCTGCTTCGCCTTGGCGACATCGTGCGGATATCCCTTGCGGCTCGCGTCGTAGCCGCCGAGCGACGGAGGAATGACGCCATTGGCGACGGCTCCGCGTCCGGCCATAACCTGGGCAAGCATCGTGTTCACATCGACGGCGTAGTTGATCGCCTGCCGGACGCGGACGTCGGAGAGCGGACCGCGAGTGGTGTTGATGGCGACGTACCAGAAGCGGAGCGCGGGCGCCGAGGTGAGAAGCTTTTTCTTTTCGGGATCGACCTGCCAGGATTTTCCGGCTTCATCCGGCACGTTGAGGACGTCGACATTTCCCGCCTCGAACTCCGCGGTGGCGGTGCTCATCTCCGGGATGATGCGCGCCATCAGCGAATCGGTTTTTGGCGCGCCGTCGAAATAGTCGGGATTCTTTGCGAAGCGGAGGTAGTCGTCGTGTCTCCACTCGACAAACTTCCACGGGCCGGTCCCGATCGGCTTCTGCCCGAAATCGGCGCCCGGGTTGTCGGGGATGATCGAGGTTACGGGCATCGCGAGGACCTTCGGGAAAATCGAGAACGGCTCCTTGAGGGTGATCACGACCGTCGAGTCGTCAGGGGTTGCCATGCCGGCGATTGTCTTCGCCTTGCTCGCCGCGTAGTCCTCCGCGCCCTTGATTGGGTAGAGAGGCCATCCGCGTCCGCCCTTGGTCGCGGGATCGAGCACGCGCTGGAAAGTGCTGACGACGTTGCTCGCCCTGAACGGCCGGCCGTCGTGGAACTTGACGCCGGTACGGAGATGGAACGTGTAGGTGATGCCGTCGGCGCTCACATCCCACGATTTTGCGAGGCCGGGAACGACCTTGGCATCGGGAGTGAAGCGCGTCAGCCCATCGAAGACGTAAGCGACGGCGCGTCCAGTCGGGACGTCGGTCGAGAGTGCCGGATCGAGGGATCGCGGATCGTATGTATCGCGCGAGTCGATGATGGTTTTGCGGGCGGGGGTGGATTCGCCGCCGCCGCCGCAGGCGAGAATTGCGGGAATTGCGAGTAAAAAGAGTCGCCGCATACGATTGCTCTGACGGTTGACATGAAGGGGCGAAATACGAGAACTTTCGCGTACCCGAAATAGGCTTCACCGTGAGCGCAGAATACTATTACCGCCGTCAACTAGGCGCCAAGGATCTACTGCCCGCCGTTGGCGTTGGTCTCGCCGTCGGTTTGGCCGGATTTTACGTTGTGCAACTCTTAATCCAGCGGACGCCCCTCGTCCCGCAGGGCGAGCTCGCGCGTCCAGACGCCGAGCGCCCGAAGCGAATGCCCGGAGACCGGAAAAAACCCGAGACGCAAACGCACTTTGGTCGCGAGCTGCCGCCGGGCCTCCCGCCAGGCGCTGGCCTCCTGAAAGGGTGACGCGCGGACGAGTACGGCTCGGCAGGCTCACCGCACTCGCGCTATTCGCAACATTCCTTGGGGGCAGTACCGCTCGCGCGCAGGACATCGATTGCCAGCGCGGCGACCTCGAGGTCATGCGCCTCGTGTTCGAGGGAAATCACGCCTTTACGGACGCCGATCTCGCGAAAACGATAGTCACGACCCCCTCGGCGTGGGCCAGGCGTTACCTGCACCTGCCTTTTACGGTCAAACATTGTCTGGATCGAAGCGAGCTCCCAAACGACCGCGCACGGCTGATAATCTTTTACCGCCGTCGGGGGTATCCAAGAGTGACCGTCGACACCGCCGTGAAGCTGCTCGCGCCTGGTGCCGTCGAGGTCAAATTCACCATCAACGAAGGTCCGCCGATGATACTCAAGTCCTTCGTTATTCAGGGGCTGGATTCAGTCCCTGAAAGGACGCGAATAACGCGCGGGCTGGCAGTGCGCGTGGGCGGCAGATTCGATCGTTTCCTGATCGACGCGGCGACCGACAGCGTACGCGCACGGCTGCACAACAACGGGTACCCCAGAGCCGAAGCCGTCAACCACTTCCAGATTAGCGACAGCACCCTGAGTGCGTGGGATACCGTAGCCGCGACGCCGGGGGCGCGGGCAAATATCGGAGCGATCAAAATCGAAGTGACGCCGCAGGGGAACAAATCGCAGCAGATCCCGACCAGCGTGGTGCGCCGAATCATGGGACTCGATTCGGGCCGGCTCTTTCGCGAGAACGAAGTCGTCGACGCGCAGCGCGCGCTCTATCAGACCGAGGCTTATCAGCACGTATCGATAACGCCGGACTCGGGCAGCGATTCGCTGGTGACGCTGTACGTGAACCTGGCGGAGGCCGCAATGCACGCGGCGCGCGTAGGCGCCGGATACGGAACGCTCGACTGTTTCCGCGTTACGGGTGAGTACACGGATTACAACTTTCTCAACGGCGCGCGCAGGCTCGACGTCAACACGCGGGTTTCCAAGATTGGAATCGGCCGTCCGTTGAATGGATTTTCGGGACTCTGCCCGACGGCGAAGAACGACGTTTTCAGCAATCTCCTCAGCTACTACATGGGGGCGACGTTCCGGCAACCGGTGATATTCGGGCTGAGAACGGTGCCCACGCTGACTTTGTATACCCAGAGCGTATCCGAGTACAACGCATACCGCCGGACGACTGCAATCGGAGGCGTGGCGTCCGTAGTATGGCGCGCGACAACGCGCACGCCGGTCAACCTCAGCTACTCGATGGACCTCGGGCGCACCGAGGCACAGCCGGCACTATTCTGCGCCGTGTTCAACCTGTGCGACGCCGAGGAGCGTCAGCGGGTAGAAAAAACGCAGCGACTGGCGATTCTCAGTTTGTCCGCTACGCGCGACAACTCGAACAACGTGTTGTCCCCAACGCGCGGATCGATCGTACGGGTCGAGGCACGCCATTCTTCGCCGTTGATCCTCTCCGACACCGCTCTCCAGTTCAACAAGTTCGTCGGCGACGCCTCTCGCTACATCAATGCCGGGGGAGGAAATGTTTTGGCTTTGCGGCTTCGCGGCGGCGTTGTGTACGGCCGCACACTCGGCTCTGCGACCGGATTTATTCCGCCGTCGGAGCGTTTGTATGCGGGCGGTCCGAACACGGTGCGCGGATTCGCGCAGAACGAGCTGGGTTCGGCGATCTACATCGCGCCGACATTCCAGCAGGTGCTGCCCGCGGAGAGCGGTCGACCCGACACGCTGGTGAAAGACACGACGGGCGTGCTGGGAAGAGTGGTGCCCGTCGGCGGCAACAGTCTCATCGTTGGCAACATCGAGCTGCGCCTGCGCAGCCCGGTTCTGCCGGAGCTGTTGCAGCTCACGCTCTTTACTGATGCTGGCGAAGTGTGGAACCGCGGCAGTCCCGCCGCGCTGAGCGGGGTGAAGCTCAAGATCACGCCCGGCGTTCAGGTGACGGCGTTTTCGCCGGTGGGTCCCGTGCGCGCAGCGATCGGATACAACCCTTATCGGCGTCCCGCCGGTCCGTTGTACTACGAGGCGACGGACAAGGGTGGAGAGCTCCTGTGCGTCAGTCCGGGGAACCAGCTGCCGACGCATTTCAATCCCGGCACGCAGCCCGGCAGCCAGATCATCACGCAGGATCCCGCCACCAGTGCGCTTTCGTGCCCTGCCTCGTTCGAGCCCCCAAAGGTGAACAGCTTCAGAAGTCGTCTTACGTTCAGCTTTGCGATCGGCCAGGCGTTCTAGCTTCCGATGACCCGCCGCCTCCGCATCGTTCTCGCGAGCGCCATCATCCTGGTGGGGCTCGGACTGATACTCGTCCTCAGCGTCATCGGTGTCACGCACACGGGCTTCGGCCAGGAGCGCGTGCGCAAGATGGTGATGACGATGTTCGAGGGAAAGGTGAAGGGGAAGGTGTACATCGGCCACCTGAGTGGCGGCTTCTTCACCGGCGTGACAATCGACTCGCTCGAGATACGCGATGACGAAGATTCCGTTTTCTTCGCATCGGGACCCATCGAGGTTTCGTACGACGCGCGCGATCTGTTCGATCGCAGAATCCTGCTGAGCCATCTCGTCGCCGAGCATCCGGTCGTTCACCTGCGGCAGCACGAGAACGGCGATTGGAACTGGCGGCGCATCTTCCCGGCGAGCGTCGAGAAACAAAAACGAAACGAGCGAGGATTCGGCCAGTACGTCGCCATCGACTCCTCCGAGATCCACAACGCGAGCGTCACGCTCACGATGCCGTGGCATCCCGCCGATTCGCTGAAGGGCGCAAGGCGCGACAGTGCGGTCCGGTTCGAGCTATCACGCTCGGATCACGAGATTCGGCGCACCCGCGAAGGACTCGCGCGTACGTGGCGATGGACGAACGCCCAGGCAAATCTCGGCTTCACGCGCATCGCGGACCCCGACACGGTAGGGCGTCTGGTGCGGCTGAAGAAGGCGAGCTTCAGCGAGACGGATCCGCCGTTCGCGTTTCGCAACGTCTCCGGACAGTTCCTCAACCTCGGCGATTCGGTATTCGTGGACGCCGACCACTGGGATCTTCCGGGCTCGACTGGCAGAGCGCGCGGCAGCGTGGTGTGGGGGAGTGATCTTCCGATCCGCTATTACCTGCACATCATCGGCGACTCGGTCTCGCTCAAGGACGTGGCGTGGGTTTATCCAACGCTGCCGACGACCGGAGGCGGCAAGATGGTGCTCGACATTCGGAGCGAGAAGAATCCGCACATCCTCGACTACATACTGACGAACATGGATGTGCGAACGACGGGCTCGCGACTGCTGGGCAAGATGACGTTCGCGACGGGCGAGCCCGTTCTCATAGTGAAGAACCTCGATCTTCAGGCGTCGCCGGTGGACTTCGATCTGCTTCGCACGCTCAATGGAAAACCATTTCCCTACGACTGGCAGGGCAAGCTCACCGGCACGATCAAGGCGCCTGGTGGTCCTCTGAATCATTTCCTCGTCGGCGAGTCGTCGCTCAGCTTCGCGGATGCACATGTGCCGGGCGCGATCACGCGCGCGAGCGGCGACGGCGAGCTCGACATCCTCTTTCCCGCGTTCACCGCATTTCACGACTTCCACGTCGACGTCGCAACGCTGGATCTGCGCACACTCCAGTACCTGAATCCACTTTTTCCGAAGATCAAGGGAACGGTCTCCGGAACGGCCTCGCTTGATTCGTCCTGGCTCGACGTCCGCTTCCGCGACGCGGACCTTCTCCACCACGACGGAGCGGAACCGGTTTCCCACGTGACAGGAAATGGGCGGGTAACATGGGGCAAGTATCTGATCTACGATCTGGCGCTTCAGGCGCAGCCGTTGTCGTTCACGGCATTGGCGAATTCGTACCCACTGCTCCCACTGCGTGGCAACTACGCCGGCCCGATACAGGTTAAGGGAACATCGCCGAATCTTCTCGTGAACTCGACTCTAACGGGACCTGCGGGTGCGTTCGCCTTTAACGGCCTGGTGGATGCTGATCCGCTCGAGTACGCCGCGCGTGGACGGGCCACGACAACAGCCCTCGACCTGCGGACGCTGCTCGAGCGGAACACGCTGCCGCACACAGCCCTCACGGGGGTTTATGATCTGGATCTCCGTGGGGAATCGCTGCCGACATTGGTTGGAAGCGCGGTTGCGTCGATCGACAGGTCCACCGTCGCCGGAGTTCGCGTCGATCCTTCCCAAGCCCGACTGCATTTCGCCAATGGCGTCGCAACCGTCGACACGCTGGCGTTGAACGCGGCGGGTTTGAGCGCGCACGGCTCGGGAAGCTTCGGTCTTGCAGGTAGTCGCACCGGAACGTTCAGGTTCAACGCGGTGATGGATTCGCTATCGCGGTTACGGGCGCTGGTGCCGGCGCTGGCGACCTCCGCGATGCTCGACTCGCTCTACGGCAGCGCCGAGCTCACCGGGGAGGTGTCGGGAAGCATCGACCATCTCAATCTGAACAGCATCGTACGGGCGACCGACGTCAGGCTCGGCACGCGCAGCGTCGAAAGCGTGCGCGGCTCAATGCTGCTCGCCGACATCACCAAACAGGCGCACGGATCGTTCATCTTCGGCGCGGACACCGTCGCGCTCGGCCCCGTCGGCTTCAACAGTATGAGGGCTTCGATTGTTCTGGCGTCGCCGACGTCGGGACAGTTCAGCGCGTCGCTGTTGAGTCAGAGCGGCGTGAAGTCGGATCTCGCGGGCAACATCACGCGCGCGCGCGACACCACGATCGTGCGACTGGACTCGGCGGATGTGCTGGTGGACGCCGACAATCGTTACCGGCTGCTTTTCCCGACGCGCATAGCGTACTCGCCGGGCTTTCTCGCGCTCGACTCGCTGCTGCTTCAACACAGCAGCAACGCCCGGCTCGCGATCGAGAACGTGCGCATGAACGGAGATTCGATCAAAGGGCACGTCCGGACTGACAGCGTCGACATGCGGGTGTTCCGCGCGTTCATGCCGGGCCTGGTTGACGCGCGTGGTGCGATCGTTGCCGACGTAGACATCCGCGGCAGCGTCAAGCAGCCGCAGCTGTTCGGCCAGATTTCCATTGGCGACGGGTTCGCGCGGTTCTCCAACCTCGGGACGAGCTACAATCACATCAAGGCCGACATCGCGCTGGCGGGCGACACGGTCCACATCAAGACGCTCTCTGCGGAAACCATGAAGGAGCGGCGCGGTACGCTGGCAGTCACAGGGACCGTAAGCTTCGAGCACTACGACAACCCCTCGTTTTCGCTGACGGCGAACGCCTCCAACTTCCACGCCATCGACAAGCCGGGGCTTGCCGCGCTCGATGTTTCCACCGGGCCGGCAGTGACGCTGACGGGCTCGACGCAGGCTGCTGTGATGCGCGGAACGCTGCGCGTCGAGCGAGGAGCGATCTACATCCCCGAAGTCGTGAAGAAGCAGATCATCGACCTCGAGGATCCGGAATTTCAGAGTGCCGTCGACACGCTGCTGTCGCAGAACCGCGAGGTCATGCCACGCGCGCCGAGGGCCGTTGCGCGCAATCTCAGGCTGGAGAACGTGAACGTCGACATCGGCTCCGACGTGTGGCTGCGCTCGTCGGAAGCGAACATCAAGCTCGGCGGGTCACTGGCCGTAACGCTCGCGCCGCCGAATCCAAACCAGCCACCGCAGCTCGCGCTCGAGGGATTTCTGAGCGCAGATCGTGGAACTTACAGATTGAATCTGGTTGACCCATTCATCCAGCCTACGTTCGACGTGCAGAGCGGATCCTTGCGTTTTTCGGGCACACCGGACCTGAATCCCGAGCTCGACATCACCGCGATCCACACCGTGCGTCAGCCCACGAAGAGCACGAATGGAAAGGACGTGCGGGTTGAAGTGGATATCACCGGGACGCTCTCACAACCGAAGCTCGCGCTCAGCAACCCCGACAACCTGCCGTTGTCCGAAAGCGATTTGCTGAGCTACCTGGTGACGGGCGCGCCGGCAATCGGACTCGACAACACGTCGGGACAGGTCGCGGCGGGACTCGGCGTTCGAACCCTGGCGAATATTCTGACCAACGCGATACCACAGAACGTGTTCGATTACATCGAAGTGCAGACGGCGGCGCCGACCGCTGATCCGAATGCGGCGGGCAGTGCGGGCGCGTTCTCGGCGTACGGCCTTCTCAACACGCGTGCGATCCTCGGCAAACAGCTTGGCAGCAGATGGTTTCTGGGATTGAGCACAGGGTTGTGCGTAGTGAATTCGACTGCGTTCAAAGACAACCTTGGGCTGCAGCTGGAGTACAGAATCAGCTCGCTGTACAGCGCGCAGGCGGGAATCGAACCGGGGTCGAGCAACAGCCGGTGCGACAAGAGTGGGACGACTCTCGCTCCCGCGCAGACGACTCCCTCGCAGCTCGGCTTCGACCTTTTTCGCAACTGGCGTTTCTAAAGCGTTGCTGGGTCGTCAATTACGACGCTAACGCTTGCTCACATGGGCCTTCCCTGGCGAATTTGATGGCGAAGAATCTGCGAGAAAGAGACTTGATGATGTGTCGCTCCTGCGGAAATGAGGAGCGCGCATCAGAGGGCTATCCTTGCGCTGATTGCGGCACATTCGTCTGCATCATCTGCAACTTTCGAGGGGTAACGCTTTGCAAGCAGTGCGTAGCGAAACGGCCCGAGCCACCGCTGGGTCCCGCCACACCGAAGATCGATTGGCCCGAGCATTGAGCGAGAGTGTCACGGCAAGCGCCGCGATTGCGCCGATGCTGTGTGATCCGGATGTAAAAACAACGCAGGTATCGCAGCTTCTTCACGGGCACATCGCCGTGGTGAACGAGCGGAAGGGACTGTGGCTCCACGTCACGGGGCCCGATGGATATCCGGGCTGGGTGCACCAGGGATATGTCGTTACGATGCCGGAGCCGGTTCCTCCGCTGTCAGAGACCGGATGGAACGACCCCCGCCCGCTCTCACTGGGCTGCACCGTGCGCGACGAACACGGCGCGACGCGCAAGCTTCCCTTTGGCGCGCTGATCACCGAGGGGGAAGAGCGGTTCGGCGGTCTGGCGATGACGCTCGACGAGCGCGTGAAGGCTTTTCCCCCCGAGCCCGATTCGATCACCGCGTCGGCGATGACGTTCTTCGAGGGGACGTCGTACGAGTGGGGCGGCGTCACACCGTGGGGCTGCGACTGCTCCGGCCTGGTGTCGAGCTCATTTCATCTGCACGGCGTCAACGTGCCGCGCGACGCATGGATGCAGGCGGCGACCGGCAAAGCCGTCGATTCCATGAATGAATTGCGGCCGGCGGATCTTCTCTTTTTTTCGGACGACCCCGACGGGAAGATCACGCACGTAGCCATCTCGCTTGGCGGGACTCGGGTGGTTCACCTCGCTTTGGGCCGCGGAGGCTACGCCGTCGATGATCTCGCGGCCGAGGACGAGTACACTAAGCTGCTCGTCAAGCGGTACCGGTTCGGACGGCGAATACTCACCTAGCAGAATGATAAAACCCAACTGAACACGACCGGCCGGCGGCTTGGCCGGAGCGGCCCGCGAGGGCGGTCTTGGCGCAGTTGTCCGGGATCAGATATCTACGCCTCTGACATCTCGCCTCGCGTGCTTTGCAGTTTTTTTTAGCTGACCATACCGTTCGGCGTACCAGTGACCATCGGTGGCTGAGTCGGGCCGCTCACGAATAGTCTCGCCGATGCCGTCGGCTCGCCGTCGAGCGTGACCTGCATCGTGTACTGACCGACAACGTTGAACGGGAGATCCACCACCGCGATTATCGGGAGATCGAGCTCGAATACCGGATTCGGCGCCGGCGCAACGCTCATCTCCCCCGACGACGACCACAGCTCCTCGTCAAAGGGCGAAAGCCAGCGGAACAAGAGCTTGTGAGCGCCGATGTCGTCGCCATCGGCCTTGAGGCGCACGACGAAGTGAGTGCGCGGGTGGATCGTCGGCAGTCCTGCCACCTGCACCGCATCGAACACGCCGAGGATATTGAGCTTGCCCTCCTGCGAAAGGTTGGCAGCGTCGGCGAAAACGGCGAACGAGATGTGCATCACCCAAAGTAGCCGCGCTCGGCCTTGCCCGGCTAGCTTTCGGCGATGACAGAGACAGCTGCACATCATTCTTCCATTTCGAGCGGAGTCGCGCGACCGGCATTTGGTCTTACCGACGTCCTGCTGTTCACGATGGCGCTGATCTGGGGCGTCAACTTTGTGGTCGTGAAGTACGCAACACAGATATTCAACCCCGTCGCGTTCACCGGCCTTCGCGTCGGGACCGCCGCGCTCTTTCTGGCAATCGTTGCTTTCATGCGCGGGGGCATCACCCTACCTCGGCGCGATGTCATCGGACTCCTTCTACTCGGCGCTCTCGGTAACGGGCTCTATCAGCTGTTCTTCGTCCACGGCGTGGCGCGGACGCGGGCGGGAAATGCCGCGCTCATCATCGCGTCGGCACCGGCATTCATTGCTCTCATCGCCCGCGCGCGCGGCATGGAGCGCGTGAGGCCGTTGACGCTGATCGGCATTGCGCTTTCTGTCGTCGGGGTCGCCTTCGTGATGATCGGGAGCGCTACGTCATCCACCGGCGAAGCAACACTGCTGGGATCGGTGCTGGTCTTCTTCGGCGTTGTGTGCTGGTCGATCTACACGATCGGACTTCAGCCGTACACAACCCGAGTCGACATCATCCAGCTTTCCGCGGTCACGATGGTCGGCGGCGCCGTTCCGCTTCTTGTAGCATCCACTCCCGCACTGCTCGGAACGAACTGGTCAGCCATCGGCATCGGAGGTTGGCTCGCGCTCTTTTATTCGAGCGTCATCTCGATGGGCGTCGCCTATTTCTTCTGGTATCGCGGCCTGCGGGTTCTTGGGCCGACGCGCACCGCGGTTTACGCCAACCTGCAGCCGATCGTCGCGCTCCTCGTGGCGTGGCCGCTGCTCAACGAGGTTCCGACGGTATTCCAGGCGGTCGGCGCGGCGACTATCATCGCCGGTGTTTTCCTGACCCGGACATGAAGCTCGTTCTCTTCGACATCGATGGGACTCTCCTCAGCTCGGAAGGAATGGGCCGAGCGTCGATGCAGCGCGCGCTGGACGAAGTGTTCGGCTCGCCGGGGGATCCGGCGTACCGCTACGATGGGAAGACCGATCGCCAGATCGTGCGCGAAGTGATGCGCATGGAAGGACACTCGGACGAGAACATCGATTCGCGAATGCAAAAGTTGATGGAGCTCTACCTCGAGGGACTTCGCGAGGGCGCGAAAAGCGGGAAATTCAACGTCCAGCCACTGGCGGGCGTGCCGGAAATTCTCGACGCGCTCGAAGCGCGCGACGACGTCGTGCTCGGACTTCTCACCGGCAACATCGCGCCGGGCGCGCGCATAAAGTTGACCGCCGCGGGAATCGACCCCGACCGCTTTCGCGTCAACGCTTTCGGATCGGATCACGAACACCGGCCCGAGCTTCCGGGCATCGCACAGCGCCGAGCCAGCGAGGTGCTTGGATTGAGCATCGCGGGCGACAGGCTGGTGGTCATCGGCGACACACCTGCCGACATTGCGTGTGGCCGCTCGCTGGGCGCGCGCTCGATCGGAGTAGCGAGCGGGCACTATACCGTCGATCAACTCATGGCACACAACCCGTATGCGGCGCTTCCGTCGCTGCTCGATACGCAGCAGGCGCTCGAGGCGATCATGGATGCGTGAGGTCGAGCTCAAGGCGGTGGTGCACGATCTCGCGTCGGCGCGGAAGCAGCTCGAGAAATCGGGAGCGACGCTCGCGTACGAGGGCAGGCTCCTCGATCAGCGCTACGACGTCGAGTCCGGGGAGCTCGCGCAGCGCGACGAGGTGCTGCGGGTGAGACGCTACGAGACGGGCGCGTCCGGCAGGACCTATCTGGATTGGAAAGGGCCTACCGAAGTACAGGGAGCGTACAAGATCAGGGAGGAGGTCTCGACTCTGGTTGGCGATTTTCCAGCGCTCGAGCAAATACTCGCGAGGCTTGGCTTCATCATCACGATGGAAGTCGACCGGCAGATCGCGCAGTACGAATTGGGCGGAGCGACGATTCGGTTCGAGACTTACCCCCGAATGGATGTGCTGGTCGAGGTGGAAGGAGAGCCGGAGACGATCGAGCTGGCGATCGACGCTCTCGGAATGGCGCGGGGTGAGTTCACGAGCGAGAGGCTGCGCATCTTCGTCGAAAGGTTCGAGCAGCGGACAGGAGTGAGGGCGGCGATCTGCGATCGCGAGCTG
>DASXYR010000209.1:0-6837 GCA_036502385.1 Gemmatimonadaceae bacterium | reverse complement strand
CGACGGGCCCTTGCGAGCAGCAAGGGCCGTCAGCTCCCACACTCTCGGAGTGACGCTCTCGGTATCGGAATTCTGACGAGAGGCCGGCCGTGGCGGCGCTGATGTGGGCGTAGGCTTCATTGCCCGCACATGTGCCTTTGTGGCGCCGGCGCGGGCGCAGCCTGCCGTAACGAGAATGGCGATCGACAGCGCGATCATGAGTACCGCACTGGGATTCGTGTTCTTCATCTGACTCCCGGAGACGTGGGTGCGGCGCCGGAGTCGACTTGAATCCCGGGCGCCGTGATTCGAAGTGCAGGATTGATAGCCGGGGTGCGTCAGAATACCGTCACCTTCACGAAAAAACGGGGGCCGTCTGGGAACGACCCCCGTTTTCTTTCTGTGTCGCTCATCGGAAGACTAGTCGTGACCCTCGTGTCCGCCGTGGTCGTCCGTCCCCGACTCATCGTCATCCTCGAATGCATGGAACGAGCGTCGGATGTTGTCTTCGATGCTGGAGAGCGCGTCGCTTCCAGCGGTGGCAGTGCCTGGATCGATAACCGCGCCTGAGCTGTCCAGGAACCACTTCGCCACATCGATACTGACGGTGGCGTTGGTGGTCGTCGCATCGATGACGAGGGTCGGATCGAACTCCATCTCGAGCCCGCTGCGCACCGCTGAGGTGAACACGAATGGCGTCCCCTTGAATGTCCCTTCGACCCTCACGCTCTTACCAACCAGCGTTGGATTAGCAGAGTTGAACGCGCTCGCGCCGTCGCGTGCGGGTTCGAGCTTCGCTTCGAGCTTGGAGTAGGTGCCGGCTGCGAGCGGGACGTTGATCGCCGTCGCCAGCGTCGCATCGAGCGGGATGTCGACGAGCACCGGATTGCGCGACACATCTTCGCACTCCCTTCCGGCTTCGCCGTGCTCGCCCGAATCGTCGTCGCTCGCTTCGATCTCGGCGACGCAGCTCGAGGTCTCTGATTCGTTGAGCTCGATCTTGTCGAGCACCAGCTGGATCTTCGTCAGCACGAGATCGCCCGCCGGTCCAACGGCGAGGTCGGATTTCAAGGCCGAGTTAGAGGATGCTGCCGCAGTAGAGACGTTGCTCGTGAACGAAAGCTTTACGGGCTGCAGGTTGGCGCCCGTGACATCGCTGGAACACGCCGCAATCGCACTTGCCAGAATGAACGCCGCGAAGGGCTTGAGATGCTGTACCGTCATTTTTCCTCCGGTTGGTTTCGCGCTTCCACGTATCAAGGACACCCCTGTCACGCCCCCGGGAACGCGAAGTAAGGCGAAGGTTGTTTTTTGGCAGGCGAAGGAAGTGGCTTGGAGCCTGAGCGCGCCTCGCTCAGCAAGCACACAACCCGCGGCGGTGGGGAAAGCGTGACGAAGGCGCGAATGCTGCAGCTAACTCACCGCTCACATCACAAACCTGGGGTCAGCGCGAGATGCCTTTCAAACTGTCGTCAACCGCATTCGCTCCGAATGGGGCCATTCCGTCCAAGTTCACGTGCGAAGGCGAAGACATTTCTCCGCAGCTGGAGTGGTCGGGCGCCCCGAATGGGACGCGCAGCCTGGCGCTCATCGTCGATGACCCGGACGCCCCAGATCCCGCCAAGCCGCAGCGAGTGTACGTGCACTGGGTCGTGTACAACATTTCCGACAGCGCGACCCGCATCGCCGAGAACGCAGCCCGTAACGGGGTACTGCCACACGGCGCGATGCAGGGGACGAACGATTGGGGAAAGCAGACGTACGGAGGGCCATGTCCGCCAATCGGCAGGCACCGGTACTTTTTCAAGCTCTATGCTTTGGATGACACGATGAATTTGAAAAAGCCGACGAAGGCGGAGCTGGAGAAGGCGATGGAGGGGCACATTCTCGCCCAGACGGAGTTGATGGGGACGTACGAAAAGAAAAGGGCATAACTGCTAAGCACGCGATCCGAGATCTCAGAAGCATAGATCACAGATGTCGGACAACCGCTCAAGGACCGTCTGTTGCGCTGATCTTTGGGGAAACGGCATTGAGATGGCGCAAGAGTCCGTGGATCATCTTCCGCACTTCGATTGTCTGCGTGGATAGCGTCACGAAATCACTCGCACTGATCAGCTGAATATCACGAGCGACGATCAGGTGGTACTCGAGTTCAGATGCCGAGTTTGCCGCTATGCGGGCGAACCTGCCGAACTCCAATTTGGTTCTTTGTCCGTTTCCCTCTACGATATTCGTTGGAATCGACATTGATGCGCGGATCAGTTGGCTCCGGAATCCCGCGTAGTTCGGCCCACGAATCGCGATAGCGGTCCGATGCACGTTGAGGGCAAGCGCATGCGCCTTTCGCCAAACTTCAAGTTTCTTGAAATCGCTCATCCTTAACTGAGCGAAATGCCGGGAAAGAAAGCGACATCGACGCTCTATCGGTCCCACCCTAAATCCGCGAAGGACGGTCCTGGCGCCGTTGTCCGAGATCTGAGATCTACGCCTCTGACATCTCGGATCGCGTGCTTTGTAGGAAAGCTGCTTAGCCGATCCTCTCCCCGCTCACAGCATCAAAGAAATGCGCCCTCCCCAACTCGAACGCCAAGAATATCTTCGACCCGATCGCCGGCAGCGATGTCGGAGCAACCCGCGCTGTGACGTCGTGCTTCCCCGCGCTCGCGTAAATGAACGTCTCGTTTCCCAGCGACTCGACGAGATCGAGTCGAGCGGATGCAGTCGCCGCCGCCGCGGCCGCCCCAGGTACGACGGAGACATCCTCGGGCCGAATCCCCATCGTGATCGCCCGCCCCCTAGCTCCCGCCAACCGCCCCGCGACCGACTGCGGAAGGTCGATCTCCCACTCCCCACCTTCCGCTACGAATCGCTCCGGCCCGCTTCCCTCGACCGTCCCATTCGCAAAGTTCATCGCCGGATTCCCGATAAATCCCGCGACGAACTTGTTCTTCGGCCTCTCGTACAAATTGATCGGCGTGTCGATCTGCATCACGTGGCCCTTGTTCATCACGACGATCCTGTCGCCGAGCGTCATCGCCTCCACCTGATCGTGGGTGACGTATATCATCGTCACCTTGAGCTCCTGGTGCAGCCGCGCGATCTCGCGGCGCATCGACACGCGCATCTGCGCGTCGAGGTTCGACAGCGGCTCGTCGAACAGAAACACCTGCGGCTGTCGCACGATGGCTCGTCCCAATGCGACCCGCTGTCGCTGGCCCCCAGAGAGCTGGCGAGGTTTCCTGTCGAGGTACTCCGCCAACCCGAGCGTGGTCGCTGCCGCCTGCACCCGTTTTGCGATCTCCGCCGTCGGCATTCGCTTGAGCTTGAGCGCGAAGCCGAGGTTTTCCCCCACCGTCATGTGCGGATAGAGCGCGTAGTTCTGGAACACCATCGCGATGTCGCGCGCCTTGGGTGGAATGTCGTTCACGACGCGATCCCCGATCCTGATGGTGCCCGCACTCACCGACTCGAGTCCGGCGATCATCCGAAGCGTGGTACTCTTCCCGCATCCCGACGGCCCAACCAGCACGACAAATTCGCCATCTTTCACGTCGAGATTGACGTCGTGGACTGCAACCTGCTCCACCCCTTCATGGTAGATTTTCCTGACACTACTGAGCGTCACTCCCGCCATAGCGCCTCTCCATAACAGAACGATCTTGCCCTTGAACGCCAATATGAAAGCTGCGCGCTTCCAGCTGTGCCTCTGGCGGCTGCCTGCTTCAGTTTTGTGGATGCCGGTTCGCGTCGCATCCCAAACGCCGCGCCTGACAAATGACCTATAAATTTCCCGACGGCTTTTTGTGGGGCGCCGCGACGTCCGCCTACCAGATCGAAGGCTCCCCAACCGCTGATGGCGCCGGTCGCAGCTTCTGGCACCGCTTCTCGCATACTCCCGGGAACACCCACCTGAACCAGACGGGCGACATCGCCTGCGACCACTACCGGCGCTTCAAGGACGACGTTGCCCTCATGGCCGAGCTCGGACTGAACGCGTATCGATTCAGCATCGCGTGGGGCCGCATCTTTCCCGAGGGAACCGGCCGCCCCAACAAAAAGGGAATCGATTTCTACTCGAGACTCGTCGACGAGCTGCTGAAGAAAGGAATCAAGCCGAGCGCGACGCTCTATCACTGGGATTTGCCGGAAGCGCTCGACGACCAGGGCGGCTGGCTCAATCGCGACATCGCCAACTGGTTCGGCGACTACGCGACGACGATGTTCGACGCACTTGGCGACCGC
The DNA here is from genome assembly GCA_036502385.1 of Gemmatimonadaceae bacterium. Lineage (GTDB taxonomy): Bacteria > Gemmatimonadota > Gemmatimonadetes > Gemmatimonadales > Gemmatimonadaceae > UBA4720. Next base: position 2,613 of record DASXYR010000209.1, on the reverse strand, counting down.
GTCGAGATGTGGTCGACGCTCAACGAACCGTGGGTGGTGATGGACGGGGGCTATATGTTCGGCGTGCTCGCACCCGGGCATTCCAATCTTTTCGAGGCGCCGATCGTCACGCACAACCTGCTTCGCTCCCACGGGACGGCCGTCGAGAGATTCCGCGCCAGCAACGCCGTGAAGAACGGCCAAGTCGGAATCGTGGTGAATCTCGAGCCCAAGTATCCCGCCACGCAGTCGGCGGAAGATCTCGATACCGTCCGCCGCACCGACGCGTACATGAACCGCCAATATCTTGATCCCGTCTTTCTGGGCAAATACCCGGACGAGATGCGCGACATTTTCGGCGAAGCGTGGCCCGACTGGCCGGCCGACGACATGCGACTCATCAAGCAGCCAATCGATTTTCTCGGAATCAACTACTACACGCGAAAGGTCGAGCGTTACGACGCCGACGTGCTCCCGCTGCGGGCGAAAGCCGTCCCGCAGCTGGACGCGACCGAAACGCAGACAAGCTGGGAAGTCTATCCCGAAGCCCTCACGAAAATTCTCCTCTGGGCCAGGGAGCGCTACGGAAAACTCCCGACCTATATCACAGAAAACGGCGCCGCTTTCTACGACCCCCCGCACCCAATCGACGGGAAGATCGAAGATCCGCTGCGCATCGATTACTATCGGCACCACCTCCGCGCCGCCCACGATGCGATGAAAAAGGGCGTCGACCTGCGCGGCTATTTCGCCTGGTCCCTTCTCGACAACTACGAGTGGTCGCACGGCTACTCGAAGCGCTTCGGCCTCATCCACGTGAACTACTCGACCCAGGCGCGCACGTTCAAATCGAGCGGCCGCTACTACGCCGACGTGATCAGTACGAAAGGCGGAGCGCTCTCGAAGTAGTCGCGTCGCGATCATCGTCCGTATCGTATGGTCACGATCGCGGGCAACTTTCTCACTCGGACTTCCGAACCAGAGACCGCTGTCGGAATTCCGTCGACCGCCGCGGAAAGAATCGGCAGAGAAAGCGGACTGAAGATCACGAGGCCTCCGGGCGGCATCTTGATGCCGGATCGAAGATTCACTGTCACCGCATTCCCAAACGCGCGCATGTCGTAGTTGAGCGGCCCGTACATCGTGCTCAGATTCGCGACGCGCACCCCCGGATCCTGCTTCACCCAGTCGTCCTTCACCCCCGCGCCAATCACCAGCGAGCTGTCACTCTCCCGCTCGTACGCGAGCATGTCGAGGAAGCTCCTGATGTAATCGCTCCCTACCCACGTGTGCGGCATGTCGCCGATGAACTTAGGAGTCTTTGGATCCCGGTACACCACCTCCGCCCACTGATGCCACGCGTCGGGCCTCTGGCCGGTGAAGAAGAAATCGAGAAGATCGTGCGCCTTCGCGCGTTGGCCCAATTCCACGAACGTCCCGACCGTGCGCAGCTCGTACGGGGTGTACGCATCCCACGGCTTGATGCCGGCAGTCCGCTGCCGAGCCTCATTGTAGTACCGATCGAACGTCCGCATCAGCAGTGGACCGGGCAGTCTACCCGCTTCGCCCACCGGCGACACCGCAATCGTCGTCGAGGTCGGGTCGTAATCGGCCAGTTCCACCGAGCCCGGGATGTAGTCGATGCGCCGTGCTATGACGACCTGACGGATGGATTCGAACAGATTCGAGCGAAAGCTGTTCCTCATTCCGGCGAGCTTGCCCGCCTCCGGCTTGTCCAGCGTTTGCGCGATGAACGCCGCATCCTTGAATCCGCGCAGCGCAAAGAAATCGTCCCAGTAGGAATGAACCGGTTTCGCGCTGTAGCCCTCGTGCGATATGGACTGCGGCAACAATCCATAGAAGACCTTGTTAGCGCCAACCGTGTATTGCTCCGTCATTCTTTCATGGCGGAGCGAATCCATGTAAGTCGCCGCAGCTAGAACGTGCGGCCACATCTTCTCCAGCTCCGCCTTGTCACCCGTATGCCGATAGTACTCGGCCACCAGATAGATGAACTCCCCGTGGCTGTCGTTCTCCGGAACCGGCGTCGCGCCATGCTCGTCAACGCAACATGGAACCTTGCCGTTGTCGTACTGGAAGGGCGCGTACCAGTCGATGAAATCCTTGACGTCGCCAGCGTGACCTAGCCTTAGCAACGCGGTGGAAGTCAATGAGCCATCGCGGATCCACGAGCGCGAGTAGCTTCGCGAGCCGGGCTGAATCGCCGGCCCATCGCGATTGATCAGGATGTCCGCCAGCTGCGTACGCATCGTCTGCGTGTACCGCGACGCCGACGGAGGCAGCGTGATCGTCACGCGTCCGAGCTTTTCGCGCCACTCGCCACGAACCTTCTCGAGCTGCGCGTCCAGCAGCGGCCCCGGCTTCAGATCGCCGCCGTGCAGTGGAACCGCGATGTCGATCGGCGACGAGGTCGATCGCGCCGCGACGTCGAGCTGGTACGAGAACGCCGCTGAGGCGTGCGCCGCCGCATCCTGCACCGCGACGGACGTCGGGAGCTTCCCGGCGCGCATCCAGTCCACCACGCTTCCGTCGTAGAATCCCACGGCACCGAACCCACTCGGCGACGCCAGCGAGCGGACGTACATGTCCGCGACTTTGGCGGTCGAACCCTGA
>DASXYR010000208.1:0-9660 GCA_036502385.1 Gemmatimonadaceae bacterium | reverse complement strand
AACGCACTATGCGTACGATGTCGAGCTGTATCAGTTGAGCGACGTCCTGGTCATCCGAACTGTGAAGTGGCAGACGCAACATGGCGAGTGCGTCGAGACACGCATCAGCGAGGATTACGGCCGAAGCTGGCGACCGACATCTGCACCGCTCACGCTTGACGGTGCGCTGATGCTCGACCGAATCGGCGCGTGATGCCGCGCCTCAGCTCCGTCGCGCAGTGGCTTACGGTCGCCGTGCGTTCGGGGCCATCGTCCGGTTCGCGTAGCGCCTCGATGATCCGATCGATCACCGGCCGCGCACCGTCCTCGAACACGCGAAAGTCATAATTCCGTACGCCCGTGCGCGGATCCAAGTCGAGCTCGTAGCAGTCGTATGTGCCCGGGGCGCCGTCACCGGAAGGCCGCTGCTCCCCAGTGTTCCAGGTGAGGTAACCGGCGTCCTCCACGATGTTGCGTACGCGCGAGAGGAACGAGATTACGGTCGAGTGATCGTCCCAGAGCACGGTTTCGAACTTGCGGACCATCATCGTTTCCTACTTCGTTCGTGAACGTGGGATTGACGGGCGCGCTTGAGTCCCGATGACGACCGCAGCACGGGGCGACACAGCGCGGAGAAGCTCCTCGAACTTCTCCATCGAGGGCATTGCGTCACCCTGCTCGTAACGAGCATAGGCAGTCTTCGAGGTCTGCCCGAGCTTCTCGACCACGTCCGCAAGCGACAGACCGCTTGCTTGCCGCTGCCTGCGCAGGACCAGCGCGACGAGAGCGGCCGGATCATTCGCCTCAATGGTAACTCCGCCGTTGCCGGCAGACGGCGCATCTCGGACGGTTACCTTGAACCTCGAGCGGTCCACGAGCGATTCGGTGGCGTCCGCGAGCATCGCCGCCGCCTCTGTTCGCGTCTTACCCTGAGTGACGACGTCGGCGATCTCAGACTCGGCCAGCCACCAGCTAGCGTCCTTCCAGATTCGTCCTGCGATCATCATTCAGCGCAACTCAACTTTCTGAGCTCAGCGTTTCCCGGCGGCTCGTCTTAGGATCGAGCGCGCCAGGTTCTCGTTGAGCTCGGTATGACGCGGCACGGGGATGGTCTCCTCACCGCGCGCCCAGATGTCGTGACTTCCTCCGTGCCGGAGGAAGCGCCATCCCAGGTCGCTCAGCTTCGACTCCAGTTCCCGCCGCTTCACGCATGCTCAAGCGTACACGTATTTGTGTACGGCGACAAACGGCGCGATTTCTGAGGAACACAGCCAAGTTGCGCGCGGCGGAACGCCAGATGGTCGCCTGCTGCGGAACGGCGACGCGAGCAAACGCGTGACTCACCACGGGGCCTCTAGAGCTGCGGAACGCATGCGCCCGCACACCGAAAACAAAAACACCGCGTATCTCTACGCGGTGCCTTCGTTTCCTGGTGGAGCCGTGGGGGATCGAACCCCAGACCTCTAGAGTGCGATCAAAGAGGCGCCGAGAAATCTCGGGATCTTGCGCGGGGAAGCGTTCCGCACGGCTCACAACACCGCGGATGTGCTCGGAGTCTTCGCGGAACGCATGCGGCCATCGTCTAGTGGCTGTATCTTCGTCTCGTGACCGCACTTCGGGCCCACGTCGTGAACGGAAAGATTGTCGTAGACGAGCCCGTTGACCTTCCAGACGGGGCTGAGGTCCGTGTGTACCTCTACGATGCCGCCGCGGATGGCATGAGCAAAGAGGAGCGTGCTGCGCTCGAGAATGCTCTCGAACGGAGTCTGGCGCAGGCGGATGCGGGGCAGCTCGTGGACGCGGACGAAGTTCTCGACGAGCTTCGCCGCCGGTGAGAGTTCGGTTTACGCCGGAGGCACGTCTCGCTGTTCGAGAGAAGCGCGCCTGGTGGGAGCAGCATCGCGAGAAGGCTCCGGGTCTGTTTCTGCAGGAGCTGGCGACGATCGTCGGCAAGCTACGCGACGGCACCGATGCCGAGCGTCAAGAGTACGGCGCGCTCGGTGGGAGGATCATCTGGCGCATCCTCATGCCGAAGACACGCAACCACGTCTACTACCGAGTGGACGACGCGGCGGGCGAAGTCGAGGTATTGCTCGTGTGGAACGCGGTGGCCGCGCGATCGCCCGACGTGTAGTCGATCCAAAAGGAACTTGCGCGCAGGCGACGCCGGGACTCGCTTCAGAGCGAGACCCCAAGTCCGATCTCAACCTCTACCGGCTCGTTCGGCACGCTGCTGTGGCCCACGCTGCCTTGGATGCGCAATCGAGTTGGCCCATCTCCGACGTCAAAGCCGGCAGCGAGCGTCCCGAATGTGAAAGCGTCGTAGCGAACCGGAGTTCGCGGATAAAGGTCGGGCTGATTTGCCTTCGCGCGGCTGCCGCAATGTGCGGCAGGTGACGCGATTCGCGTCGGGGAGGCTTCGGCTGATAATCGAACGCGATGAACAAGCGAGGATTGTGGGTAGTGGGGCTGTCGGCCTTTCTGATGCTGCCCCTTAACAGTACGTCGCGTGCAGACGCTCAGAATGACCTCACGCGGGTGAAACACGACCTCGACGCGCTGCACTCTCGCGTCGACGCTGAAGGCGGCAACGTCGACAGCTACCTGGACCAGAGCGTGAAGCTTCGCCAGATGGATAAGGAACAGCTGGCGTCGCTTGTCGACCAAATCTGCCGCCTCGATGTGGAACGCGATGACGACGAGGCAGATCGCATCGCAAAGGATCTGCGAGACAAGGTCGTTTCTCGCGTTCGGGGCGCGTACGACAAGACTGTCGATGACGGGTCCCACGTCTTCGACCACCTCGGGAATCTCGAGAGCGACGCAAAGGCGCTGCGTGATCGCGCGCATGATCTGGAGGACAAGCCGGAAGTGAAGGACGACGCGGCGCACGTCCGCGAAGACGTCGAGAAGAGTCTCGAGACGATTCACGCGATGATGGAGAAAATGAATCGTGACTTAAGCACCCTCGATCGCGTCAAGGAGGGCGTGATGGCCGGAGCCAACAATCCGACGATCCGTGCGCGGATGGAGTACGGCAAGGAGATGCACCACAAGCTCCAGAGCGACCGAAGTTGCGACGAGAAAGAGGTTTCCCTGTCGTCAGGTCGACCCGACTGCGTCAAGTTCGATTCCGATGACTGCAAGGTCATCGAGTTCAAGCCAGACACGTATAGCGAGAGTACGGCGCGCGCCCAGGCCGCCGGCTACATCGCCGATGTGCGCGAGCACTTCAAGACTGACGATCGAGCCAAGCGCTGTAAACAGGACGCTGACGGCCCGATCCTTCAGCCAGTCGGTGAGACGTACACGGCGTGTCACCCGTGACGAATCACCTGGCGTTAGGAGCAGCGCTCCACTTCGACCACGTCTTGGCCGACGATCCGGCTCCCCTCGAGGCGCTCATCCACTCCCTATTTTCTGGGTTCGTGGCGGACCAGCTTCGCAATTTTTATATTCCCGACGACGCTCAGAAGGCGCCTCCACCATCGGACTTCGATCCAAAGAAGCTCGTTGAACGGATCCGGACCGGCGCGACATGGCTGGCGTCGGTGCATTCCACGCCGGGCACGCCAGACGCGGAGGAGGTCGAGATATCCGTCGGCACCGTGGGCGCGGCGCGGTCCTCACGTTCGCTGACGAAGTGCCGCTATGCGCTTACAGGCGCGTTCGGTCCGGCGCAGCTGGCGCGAATCGGTGTCTCACAGGCACTCGACGCGATCCTGACGTTTGCAGGTGCGGTTGCGGTTCGCGCGGGCGTGTTGCACTGGGCAACGACGACCGTGTACGCGAGCTGTCTCGCATCCGGCGGAGGTAGCAACCAGCTCACGCGCGAACAGAACAGCCACATCACCGATCTTCTGTACTGGCAGCCGCGGTGGGGAAATGTCATCCGGGGGCCGCAATGGGGCACGTTCCTCGCCGCGGAGCATGTGCGAGCGCTGGGAGGTATTGATGCCATCACCCGTGAATCAGGCTGCGCTCGCGTGATTGCGCTGCGCTCGGGTGGTGCATTCCTGCAGGCCACGGCGCTGGACGAGCCGATCGTCGAGGACACGAACAACGAAGCTTCGATGGCGCGCCTTGCGGCGTACCTCACGCCCGTGATGGGCAGGCGAACGTAAGCGGAAGCGGTGACCTATGAAGCCAGTTATCTGTTCCTTTGCCATCGTCGCGACCGCATGCGCCAGCATGGCGTCCTTCTCCGCCTCGCCGCCTGGCGGCTCAAGCTCCGGAACCGGTCGGCCCGTCAACGACCCATAGCGCTGGGCGGCGACTCGGAGTCGCGGAAGCTGAGGTCGCCGCCGCTGCCGCGTATCCGAAAACAAAGAAGGCCTCGCATCGCTGCGAGACCTCTTCGTTTTCCTGGTGGAGCCGTGGGGGATCGAACCCCAGACCTCTAGAGTGCGATTATGGAAGCGCTCAACGATCTCACCGCGTTGAATGTCGTGAGCGTTCCCGCTCTCAGAATCCTCGTCGAGAAACGCAGGGAACGTTTGCTGGAAACGTGTGAGTCGTAGGTCCCGTCGCGAAGTTGGACTTGTCGTTCATTGCGATGCTATACATCGGTTCAGGTGATCCGTGAGTGATGGCAGCGCGATCGAGTGGACCGATGCGACTTGGAACCCCGTGCGGGGCTGCACCAAGATCTCGCCGGGCTGCAAGCACTGCTATGCGGAGACCTTTGCGGAGCGCTGGCGCGGAATCCCGAATCATCCCTACGGGCAGGGATTCGACCTCCGGTTGGTGCCCGAGAAGTTAGACGAGCCGCTCCGCTGGAAACGTCCCAGACGGATTTTCGTGAACTCGATGAGCGACCTCTTTCAAGTGGGGGTCGATAACGCGTTCGTCCGACATGTGTTCGACACGATGAACCTCGCCGACTGGCACACGTACCAAGTGCTCACCAAGCGTGCGGATCGCATGCTTGCTGTCACGCGCGAGATGCCGACGGACATCGTCCATCGATCCCATATCTGGTTGGGCGTAAGCGTTGAGGACCGGCGCTACGGACTGCCTCGCATCGATCTGCTGCGCAAGGTACCTGCCGCGGTCCGCTTCCTTTCGATCGAGCCGCTGCTGGAGGACCTCGGACCGTTCGACCTGACGGGGATCCACTGGGTCATCGTTGGTGGTGAGAGTGGACCCGGCGCACGCCCGATGAAGAAAGAATGGGTCGAGTCGATCCAGCGCATCTGCCGCAAGCAGCGCGTGGCTTTCTTCTTCAAGCAGTGGGGTGGTGTGCAGAAGAGCAAGGCCGGCCGTGAGCTTGGCGGAAGGACTTGGGACGAATTTCCAACTCCGGCTCGCTCGACCATGCGCCGGCATCCCGACCTCATTGCGCTGGATTAATCACGGAATGGGGAGTGGCGATGGACGCGCGTTACGAGGGGCGAGAGCAGACCGAGGCGAAGCATCGAACGCTTGAGCGCTACCTTGAGAGGCTGGCCTACAAGGTTGGGTTCACACAAAGAGGCGTGACGCTGAATTACATCGACGCGTTCGCTGGGCCTTGGGAGTCCAAGACCGACGACCTAAGCGATACGTCACCCGCGATCGCACTGAAGACGCTCCTCGACGTTCGCGAGGAACTCGCACGGCACGGCAAACCGATCAGCGTTCGGGCGTTCTTCGTCTCTCCGACCACGAAAGGCGTCCAACAACTCGAGTCGCTCCGTACGCGTTTCACGGATGCGGAGATCGAGGTCGTACCAAGCAGATTTGAAGACGCAGTGGATGCTGCACGTCAGTTCGCCCGTGCTGGATCCAACCCGTTTACTTTCATCTTCATCGATCCCACCGGCTGGACGGGGTTCGGCCTACGCGACATCGCTCCGCTTCTTCGCGAGAAGCCAAACGAGGTCCTGATCAATTTCATGACGGAGCACATCAAGCGTTTTGCCGATGATGACGACGCGAGTTACTCGTCGTCGATCGTCGACCTGTTTGATGACGGCTCGTGCCGAAACGAGTGGCGCGGATTGATTGGCCTCGATCGAGAAGAGCGCATGGTTGCAACCTACGCGCGTCGCATCGCGCAGGTTGGCGACTACAAGCACTGCGTTAGCAGCGTCATCCTCAAGCCCACGGAGGATCGCACCTACTTCCATCTTGTTTACGGAACGCGTAGCGACGAGGGGCTCGTGACGTTTCGTGAGGTGGGACGAGACGTGCTCAAGGTTCAGCGAACCAATCGCGCCGACGCCAAGCAGCGCAAGCGTGTTAAGCGCACCGGAAGCTTCGAGCTGTTCAGCGGGACCGAAATCGAACCTCCTCGCACATATGTGGACGAGCTACGCGAGCGGTATCTAAAGCGCGCGAGCACCGAGCTTGAGGCGGCTACGCGCGGAAGCGCACCGGTTTCATGGGACACGTTGGTGCTGCTTGCGCTTCAGATTCCGATGATCGCGGAGTCCGACGTCAAGGACTGGCTAAAACAGCAGATGGACGTCGGCTCGGTCGAAGTCCTTGGGCTGAAACCAAAGGAGCGGGTTCCCAAGCGAGGTCAGAATCACCGCGTTCGACGCGTGTGATAGCCAACCCGAGTTGCGCTCCGCGCTGCGCGTTCGAGATGCGCGGCGGTGATGATCCGAGCCGCCAATGCCTTCGACCGCTTCCTGCATAGAATTCTATGGTCGTGTGGCCGCTCGCGCGATGCGCGGACTGCTCACGGCGGAACGCGGCCTCGCGTCCCCAATCGTTCCCGGTCCTGGACCGAAAACAAAAACACCGCGTATCTCTACGCGGCGGTTTCGTTTTCCTGGTGGAGCCGTGGGGGATCGAACCCCAGACCTCTAGAGTGTATTATGGAAGCGCCGTGGCGCGGCGCGCACTTCGCGCGATAGGCCAATGAGCGTGTAGACACGCAGCCATACCGATCCGACGGAGTGTTCCCGAAGCCACCGCTCAGGAAGTAGGACGCTGATCGAACCGCGACGAGTTGCGCCCTCGCGAATCGGCTCGTCCTGCGCACCAGCGCTCATTCCCTCAGTTTCGATCGTTGCTCTGACAACGCGCCGAGATCGTCGAGTTAGGACTCTTTGCTTGTCGCGATCGAGAACCGCACGCGTCCGTGCGTGGTTACGCTGCGGGCTATCACGCCGTAGTCGACGAGCCAACGGTAGAGCGTCTTTCGGTCGACGCCGAGCGCGCGGGCGGTGTTCGCTCGATTCCCGCCACACGCATCGAGCACGGCCAGGACGTGCTGTCGCTTCACCTCTTCGAGCGTCAACAGCTCGTCGGCCATCGCCGCGACGCTAGCACCGTGTTTCGCGAGGACGCTCAGGTCATTCGGACCGCAACCAGATCTTCATGATCGCCACTACAGGCACGCGCGGAGCAAATCGATCACTTCCTGGGCTGCCTCCGCCTGTGCTGCGGTCGGTCGCTTCTTCGGATCGGCGATGTGATAGCGGACGTGGTCGTCGAAAAACTCAACAACGAGGCTGTTCAGCGCGCCGCGGCACGCGACCAAGGTCTGCAAAACCTTTGCGCATTCCGCTTCAGTCTCGATCCCCGAAGCAACTGCGTCGAGCTGGACTCGGATGCGCCGGACGCGATTCAGTAGCTTGTCCTTGTTCTTGGTCGTGTGAGCCATCCGACTTCCATATACCCCGTGGGGTATGGTACCGACGATAGGGATGGCAGGTGCAACTGCGGTGCAGGTAGATTCGGCGCCCTGGGCGCGCCGGCTCCTTGCCGTTGGTGCCGCCGTCTGGCTCGTTGCCTTCGGTGTGCTTGGAGCACGCCACGAGTCGCGTGTCGCGCACGTCATCGATGCGCAGACCGGCGCGATCGTCCATGCAGGTCCGTCCGCTTGCCACGACGGCAATCCGGTCTCGCACGTTCACGGCGCACCGAACTCCGGCGACCACGACGCGTGCGAGCTGCTCAACGTATTGCATCAAAGCGCGGCGCGCCCGATGTCCTGGATGGGCGTCACGGTCGTTGCGTACGAGACGTCGGCGTTTCAGTGCTCTACATCTGCGGTCGCCGTGCGTACGCGCGGTGTGTACCGCGTAGCGCCGAAGACCTCGCCTCCCGCGCGCGCGTGATCTCGCGCCCGCGCCCGTAGCAATCGCTGCGGCGAGTCGTGCGCGTTGTGTGTCGATCGCGTCGCGATCGACGTGCCGCCATCCGAGCCATGCGTTTACGCGCGGTTCGAGGAGACGCCGTGATCCGTCCAGTCGTTCTCATATTCGTGCTTCTCGCCATACCAAGACCTTCGCGCGCGCAACCCGTCGATGCGGGCGTCGGTGACGCATTGCCGGTCGATGCAGCGCCTTCGCCGGACGTTCCAGCCGCGCCGCCGCCGGTCACGACGGAGGAGCCGCCGCGGATCGTGCATCAGGACCCGCCGATCTTCCCCGACGTTCCGAAGGCACGGCAGAAGCCGGTCGATGTGCTCGTGCACGTCGAGGTCGATGCGGCGGGCAACGTCACCGACTCGCGCGTGATCTCGCAGCCGAACCCGCCGTTCGATGATCTCGCGATCGCAGCGGTGAGCACGTGGACGTTCGAGCCTGCAAAGCAGAACGGCCAGCCCGTCGCGAGCCACACCAGCGTCACGGTGCACTTCGATCCAAATGCGAACGCGGGCGGAGAGACGATCACCGTTCACGGAAAGCTCAACGCGATCGAACGCGGCCACGAGGCCGCTCCGAGCGTCGGTGCGCAAGACATTCACGTCGAGGCCGGCAAGCTCGCGACCGAGATCCCGCACAAGGACGCGACCGAGTTGCTCGGCTGGGCGCCCGGCTTCCTGCTGACGAATGAAGGCGGCGAAGGGCACGCCGAGCAGATCTTCCTGCGCGGCTTCGATGCACGCGAAGGCCAGGACATCGAGATGCGCGTCAACGGTGACGTCGTCAACCAGGCCGGCAATCTCCACGGCAACGGCTACGCCGACCTCCACTTCATCATTCCCGAGCTGGTCCAGGCACTCCGTGTGATCGAAGGTCCGTACGATCCGCGGCAAGGCAACTTCGCCGTCGCCGGCAGCGCCGACTACGAGCTCGGCCTCACGAAACGTGGCCTGACCGCGAGCTACGACGTCGGATCGTTCGGAACGCAGCGTGCGCTGCTCTTGTGGGGTTCACCGCAGAGTAACGCGCACAACTTCGGCGGCGTCGAGCTGTACCAGACCAACGGCTTTGGACAGAACCGCGACGCGCGACGCGCCACGGCGGTCGGCCAGGTCGAGGACAAGCTGGGCGACGACGGCCTTTGGCGGCTGACCAGCGGCCTCTACCTGAGCGACTACCACTCGGCGGGCGTGCTCCGCGAAGACGACTACGAGGCGGGGCGCAAGGGCTTCTACGACACCTACGACTTCAACCAAGGCGGCGCCGCCGCGCGTGCGTTCGTGCTGGGCGACGTCGAGTTCCAGCACGAGGGCTACACGACCCACCACCAGATCTCGCTGACGGCCCAGACGATGCGGCTGCGCGAGGACTTCACCGGCTTCCTGCTCGATCAGCAGGACGCGTTTCAGCAGCCACACGATCAGCGTGGCGACCTGATCGATCTCGAGTCCGACGCGGTCACCGCGCAGGCGCAAGGCTGGATGCGGCGCAAGGTCGAGATCGCAAACTTGCCGCAGCAGGTCGAGCTGGGTTACTTCGCGCGCCTCGACGCGACGTCCGGCACGCAGTACCGGATCGCGGCCGCAACGCAGCATCC
>DASXYR010000207.1:0-1634 GCA_036502385.1 Gemmatimonadaceae bacterium | reverse complement strand
CAAGCGCTCCGAGTCTCGTCGATCGCCGCGCGGGCGGCCCTGCGCCGTCTTGCGATACGGGGCCGGGTCGCAATGCCCTTCCGCGGCTTCCACGTCATTCTCCCGCTAGAGTATCGGAAGCTCGGGTGTCTTCCACCGGAGCAATTCGTTCCCCAGCTCATGGGGCGTCTCGGGCTCCGCTACTATGTCGCGCTCCTCTCCGCCGCTCAATACCACGGCGCAGCTCATCACCGCCCTCAGCGCTTTCAAGTCGCGGTCGCGACGAATCGACGGCCTATCTCGTGCGGCTCTGTCGAAGTCGAATTCATCGCGCGCAAACGAGTCGCGCGCGTTCCGACAACGTCCCTCAATACACCACGCGGCACGGTGTTGATCTCAAGCGTCGAGGCGACCGCCCTCGATCTCGTCGGCTATCCCGGGCATGTGGGAGGGCTCGACCAAGCGGCTACCGTCATCGCGGAGCTCGTCGATCGGATGGATGGCCGTCTTCTGGCATCGGTGGCCAAAACTGCGCCTGTCTCGTGGTCACAACGACTCGGCCACGTCCTCGATCTTCTGGGTGAGAAAGACCGCGCCGAGCCCCTCGCAGCATTCGTTCGCAAACGGGCTGGTGATGTCATTCTGCTCGCGCCGTCCGTAGCCAAGAAGCGCGCGCGCCGCGATCCCCGATGGCGCCTTGACGTGAACGTCGACGTCGAGGCCGAGGCATGATCCCGCGCGACTTCATCACCGAGTGGCGCGCTCGCGCTCCGTGGGTGCAGGATCTTCAAGTGGAACAGGACCTGGTCATCAGTCGCGCGCTGGTGGAGATCTTTTCGCGTCCGAAGATTGCCGCGGCACTCGCGTTTCGCGGAGGAGCCGCCCTCTACAGGCTCCACGTCCAGCCGGCTGCGCGATACTCCGAGGATATCGACCTCGTGCAAACGCGAGCCGAGCCTATCGGCGAGACCATCGACGAGCTGCGGAACGCGCTCGATTCCTGGCTTGGTCCGCCCCAACGCAAATTGAAGGAAGGGCGAGTCACGCTGCTCTACCACTTCACCTCCGAAGACAGCCCGGCTCGGCGAACTCGTCAGTGACGGGTGACGTCGAACGGATACGATACGTGAGAGCGCGTACTTCGCACGCTCCGGATCCGACTCGAGCGCTTTGAAGAAATACCGGCGTTGGTGGGCCCAGCACGCGACCTCGGTGTCAGCTCCGTCTCGGTAAAGATGATCGATCGTAGACGGCGTGCGCGTCGGCCACGAGGTAACCCTCGTAGCCGCGCAGGAGATCATCGACGGCGGCGCTCTCGTGACCACCGCGCCAGTCCTCGACCCTACCCGTGGGGGCCCTGGGAAGGACTCGGGGGCTACCCGACCGCCCATAGAGCACGGTTCAGGACGGAGCCGTTACCCGCTTTGCCGCAGCCAATAGAAGATCCGGCTTGAAAGGTTTGACGATCCATCCGCGAGCACCTAGCGTTTTGGCTTGCTGGATCAGATCGTGCTGCCCCTCGGTAGTTAGCATGATGACCGGCACTTCGAGGCCGTCCTCCTTCAGCTTTTGGAGAAACTCAAGTCCGTTCATGCGCGGCATGTTGACATCACAGACCACCAGCCGCACATCGCTAAAGGCGGCGAGCTTTGCCA
>DASXYR010000206.1:0-2400 GCA_036502385.1 Gemmatimonadaceae bacterium | reverse complement strand
AGGGCATGGCACGTCAGCGGGAGATGGCCATCCGTCTCGCGCTTGGTGCTGCTCGCGCAAAGTTGCTGCGCCAGATGCTCATGGAAAGCCTCCTGATGGCGCTGGGAGGCGGTCTCGTTGGCATCCTGCTGGCTCTCTGGGCAACCGGCGCTCTCTCTACATTCCGTGTTCCCGCACCTGTGCCGCTCGATGTCAGCGTTGCCGTGGACTGGCGGGTCCTGCTCTACACCTTCGCGCTCAGCGTGACGACCGGGTTGTTTCTCGGCATCATCCCGGCGTGGATTGCGTCGCGACCGGTCCTTACCAGCGCTCTCAAGGGCGAGGACGCAATGGCTCGCCCCGGTCGTCGAATCAATCTGCGCAGCATCTTGGTCGTCGCCCAGATCGCTATGTCTCTTGTCTTGCTCTGTGGCACCGGATTGCTCCTGCGCAGCCTGCAGAATGCATCGAGCATCGACATTGGCTTCCGCTCTCGCGGGCTGCTCATGATGTCGGTCGATCCGCGCGTGCACGGCTACACCCCGGAAAGAACAACGCAGTTCCTTACGCAACTGACGAAACGAGTGGCAGCTTTGCCAGGAGTCTTGTCAGCTGCGGCCACCGACTCGGTTCCTCTTTACGGCGGGAATCGCAGCGACGGCTTCTCCGTTGTCGGCCAGCCAGCGGAGCGTGATGTACCGATCGTCGATCTCTTCATGGCTACGGCCGGCTACTTCGAGACTCTGGGCATTCCCCGAATCCTCGGTCGCGACTTCGCACAGGAGTCTGTCACCGGGCAGAAGGTCGGCGTTGTCAATCAGGCATTCGTCGCGCAGCTCTTCCACGGACAAAACCCCATCGGTCGTCATGTCAGCGGCGCCGGTGTCGACTACCAGATCATCGGTGTCGTCAAAAACATCAAGTCGCGCACCATCGGCGAGGACACGCGGCCCATCCTCTTCCGTTCGCTTGCGCAGAGCACCGGCAGCGATCCATCCTTCCTTGGTTATCAGCTCATCGTCCGCTATCAAGGCGACTCAGCGGGTGTCGCGAACGCGGTCCGTAGCCAGATCCATACTCTCGACCCAGCGATGGCGGTATATAACGCCGAGACGATCGAGGAGCATCTCCACAGCGCGCTCTTCCTTCCACGCCTCGGCGGCACGCTCTTCGGCGTCTTCGGCATTACCGGCTTGGTACTCGCCGTGATCGGCCTCTACGGCATCATGAGCTATTCGGTCAGCCGTCGCACGCGCGAGATAGGCATACGCGTTGCGCTCGGTGCACAGATCGGCTCCGTCCAGCGGTTGATCGTGCGCCAGGGCATGCTGCTTACCGCCATCGCCGTGGGCCTCGGCCTGCCAACGGCACTGCTAGCGGCAAAGTTCTCCAGCAGCTTTCTCTACGGAGTTCGTCCACACGATCTGGTGACCTTCCTGACGGTGCCGCTTTTGTTGCTTGGTATCGCGCTCGTGGCTTGCTGGATCCCGGCGCGGCGTGCATCACGGATCGATCCGCAAGCCGCACTTCGCTACGAATAGCCGGTAGTGGTCATTTTGAATTGCCGCTCTGGCAGGATTCCGGCCGCTCGCTTTGGGCTACACTCAGCGAATCTCGGCGCGGCCGTCATGCGCCGAACGCTCGTTCGACCGCGCCCGGAGGAAAATCACGAATGGCGAATGATGATCGCGCGAGGATAATTCCCAGGAGAACGCCGGAATCCGCGGCCATGTTGGCAAACGTCAAAAGAGCGATGGCGATCACCGCCACTCTCAACCGTTTGACCTTCAACGATGCCGATGAAGTTCGGGCCTTGTTCAGCGATCTCATCGGCAAGAAGGTGGACGACAGCTTTGTTTTGATACCACCCTTCTACGCCGCCGGCGGCTTCGATATCAGTGTCGGACGCAACGTCTTCGTAAATCAGAACTGCACTTTCTATGACCTTGGCGGACTCGACATTGCCGACGATGTGATGATCGGGCCGAACGTGAGCATCATCACGACGGGCCATCCCATTGAACCTTCCCAGCGGCGCGCCTTCGTAATCGGAAAGCCCATCGTGATTGAGAGAAACGTCTGGATCGCAGCCGGCGCGACCATCATCGGTGGCGTAACAGTAGGCGAGAACTCGGTCGTCGCGGCGGGTTCGGTCGTCACCAGGGACGTTCCGCCGAATGCCCTTGTTGGAGGAAATCCGGCGAGAGTCATTCGTTCGATCGCCGACTGAGGAAGCCTCCGCACCCGCAGGTTCGTCGACAATGCTGCTGCTCTGTTAGCCTTTATGGTTTGGACATCCGCTCTAAAGGACACTGCGCGCAATGGCTTTCAAGTTCAAGAACGTCGACTTCATCGGATTCGACGCCATGCTCTCCGAAGATGAGCGGCTGGTCCGCGATACCGCTCGCCGGTTCATCGACG
>DASXYR010000205.1:0-8449 GCA_036502385.1 Gemmatimonadaceae bacterium | reverse complement strand
TCCTTCAGGCTGCCCTTGATAGCCATCAGCGAATCTCCTCGATCATTCTGTCCGCGATGTTCTCCCAATCGACGATCACGCCGGGATCCGTCGCGGGGGTCGGAGTCTTCCTCAGAACGGGAGTGCTCTTCGGCGAAGGAGTTGGCGCGAGCGACGCAACGCGCTGCGCGATCTCCTCGCTGATGTCAGCCATGAAGTCGGCGAACTCGCCACCCTCTTCCTCGCCGCCCTCGGCGCCGCGCTTCGCGTCCGCTGCCATCAGGCCTTTGGCGCAGGAGCGCTGAGCCGGCTCAGCACCATCGACGCGATACTCCGGAGCGTCTCGAACACGCCGCCGCCGTTGATCGCGTTGGCGGCGAAGTGAGGGACGCCGCGAAAATTCAGCGTCTCGTCGAGTGCTTCGATCGTGCTGATCTCGCCGGCCGGCAAGTCGCGCTTGTTGTACTGCATCACCAGCGGAAGCGTGCGCGGATCGAATCCTTCTTCGGCGAGATTGGCGTGCAGATCCTGGAGACTCTCTATGTTCTCGGCGAGCTGTCGAGACTGGCTGTCGGCAACGAAGACCACGCCGTCCACGCCCTGAAGAACCAGCTTTCGCGTCGCTGCGTAGTACACCTGGCCCGGGACTGTGTAGAGCTGAAACCGCGTTGCGAACCCCGAGATGGTCCCGAGGTCCAGCGGGAGAAAGTCGAAGAACAGCGTACGGTCGGTGTCAGTCGCGAGCGAGACCATCTTGCCCTTTCGCTCTTCGGGCAGCTGCGAATAGACGTGCTGAAGATTCGTGGTCTTGCCCGAGCGGCCCGGACCGTAGTACACGATCTTGCACGTGATCTCGCGAGTGCCGTAGTTGACGACGGACATTCTCTACCTTCCCAGCGGGCCGAAGAGCGCGTCGAGGCTGCGATTGAGCTCCCCTTCGAAATCACCGGCTGGAACCACCTTCGGCGCCTCGGCATCCGGACGAATGTTGACGAGCGCCTTCTGGAACTCCTCGAAGTAGATCTCGACGACACCAAGCGAGCTTTCGCTGTCGAACACCCCGACGAATAGAAATTCCTGGCCCGCCGCCGCGCAGCGAGCCATGAAGACCTGACGCTCGGCGCCGGTGTGGTGCATCTCGAGAAACGGCTTGCCGTCGAGCTGTCTGCCAAGCTCTCGCGCGGACGCGTTGATTGCCGACGTCAGCGCGCACACCGACATGACGTCGGCTGCGTTCGTGAATCCGAACTGGCCGACGGCCCGGCCCGATGGATAGAGCATCACGCCCGAGATCAGGCGTGCGTCCTCCATCAGGCGCTTGAGCGGACCCTCGACCCATGCTTCCGCGACCGTTGGCCTCGTCACGATTTGCCTTGACTTGCCTTCATCATATCGAGCCTCACCCGTCCCAGGTTGGCGTCCGATGTCACGATGGTGACCAGCACCACGTTCCCCGCTCCCACCACGCAGACCTGCCCGCGCTCGGCCTCGAGCCGCATGAATGCTGGCGTGCCGAGCCGGGCGGCGTCGGACGCGCGCGTGATCTTCGAGTAAAGGTACGCCGCGAGCGCCGCGGTGTGCTTGCGCGAATCGATGCCGCCCGCGGCTGCGCCTTTCATCGCACTCGTTTCGATGATGAGCCCGTCCGCGGCCCCCACGATCATTGCCGCCATCACGCCCTGAAGGTGTGAAAGCGTGGCAACGACCTCTGCGAGGGCGCCCTTCATGCCCGCCCCTGAAGCCAGTTGATCGCCAGCGCTACTGATCGCGTCAGAACGCGACGCACCAATCCGAGCGGGACAGTCGACGCTGACGCCAGAAGTACGAGCCCGTCTTCCGGAGCAGGAGCGAGCGCAATTGTCGCTGCATCCGTTTCGACAACCACCGCGGTCCACGCTCCGATCGAGAGCAGTCGCATCGATCGCGTTACTTCCCGCCCGACTCCGCTCAGCGCCGTGCCGATTTCCGCCGATATGTCGCGCCCACTGTCGTCGAGGTAGCTCCCCGCGAGGGGAACACCGGAGGCATCGAGCAGCAGCGCCGTCTGCTCGGCTTCACCGATCGCTGGAGCGAAGAGAGTGCGCGCCGACTCAGACATTTCTCGCCCCGTGATCGAGCGGGGCTATGTCGATCAGGCCGGTGCTCAGCATCCCGTAAATGATTTTTGCGACTTCGAATTCCGGCAGCACGAGCCGCTTGGCGATCTCGTGAAGGTTCCTCTCGCCGTCGATCACGGACAGCACTTCCCACTCGCGCGGAAGCAGATCGATGAACGACTCAGGCCCTTCGTCGAGCGGAGCAAGCCTCGGCATCACCCGGGCATCGGGGATCTTGTCGGCCATCCGCGACCATTCATCGATGCGACGAGCGCCTTCCATCAGCAGAGACTCCGTGCTGACGCGCACTGCGATGTCCTTCCGCATCGGTCGAGGAGGCTCTTCGCTGAAGGAGAAGAATCCCTCCGACCACGACATCAGGTCGAAGACGACGGTCTCGATCTGTAGCCGCATGAAGCGGTCGATGTCGCGCGGCGTGACTATCCCGTGAGCCACGAGGATTTCCCCCACTCGACGCTTGTCGCCGGCGCGCTGCATCGCGGTGGCGCGCGCGAGATCCGCCGGCGTGGCCTTTCCTGACCGCTCGAGGATGGTGCCCAGCAGGTGGGGATTGCTCTTCATCGTCGCGGCCACAATGGTGCCCGCGTCGAAGTAAACGCTTCCCTCGTTGTTCTTCTCGGGTGAGGTGATGCGCAGTGTTCCCGTCTTCCGGCTCAGATCCAGCAGCTGGAAGACGTCGTGGATGCCGAGCTCGCGGAGCGGGCCTTCGATCGCCATTAAATCCTTCCTCTCTGGAGCAGCCTGTAGTAGCGCAGGGCGTCGCCGTGATTCGGATCGAAGCGAAGCACGCGCTCGAATGCGTTCAGAGCGTCGCTCTCGCGGGCGAGATCGATCAGGATCTCACCGAGCGCGATGAGCGCGGCGAAGTGATAGACGTCGCGTCGAATGAGCGCCACGACGCGGGGCAGCGCGCTTCGCGAACGGCCAGTGCGGCGATATGGGCCGACCAGCTCCACCACTGCGGCGTCGTGGTTGGGCGCCGTCACGAGAACGGTCTCCAGCTCCCTTATCGAGCCCATGTCGTCTCCCGCCTTGGCAAGGAGTCTTCCGAGAGCCACGCGGGTGTCCACCTGCCGCTCGTCGATCACAAGGCTCGCGCGATAGGCAGCGACTGCGTCTGCCGAATCCCCGAGCGACCCGTAGAGATCTCCCACTCGCTTCATGACGTTCGCATTTCTGTCGTCGCTCTTGCGGAGCGAGGCAAGGATCTCCCGCGCGCCGCCCTTATCCAGCGACGCCACGCGCGCCTCGGCTGCCAGCAGGAGCAGATTCACATCGGTACTTCCAGCCTCGACGAGAGCTTCCGCGAACGGACGGGCCTCTTCCGCGCGGCCAAGCGCCAGAAGTGATCGCGCTGTGCCCTGGCGCGCGAAGATGTTCGCCGGCTCCAGCTCCAGCGAGCGGCGGTAGCGCTCCAGCGCCTCTCCGTGTAGACCCTGCGCCGCGAATCCGTCGCCCGCGAGCACGAGGCCAATGATCTTGTCACCGCCGCGAGCGAGAACCCGTGCAATCTCGCCCTGCGCGCGGTCGTACAAGCCCTTGGTGATGAGATCGCGCGCGAGAGAGAAGCCTGCGAGCGGGTCCTCGCTGGCGGGCTCCGCCCGGGTCGGCTTTTCCGCGAACAGCTCTTCGATGATCGCCGGATCGAAGTGGAAATCCTCCACGTGATCCACCGACGTGTCCGACTCGGTGATCGGCGGCGCGACCGTAAGCCTGATCTCCTCGTGCGGGAGCTCGATCGCGAGCTCGAGCTTCTGCGGCGTGTACATCGGATCTAGCGAGAGCGCGCGCTTCGTCTCGCGGAGCGCCGCGCTGAAGTCACCGAGGTTGGAAAGAGTGAAGCTGAGGTTGTAGTGGGCTTCCGCGAACTCGGGGTTCGCCTGGATCGCGCGGGCAAACGCGTTCCTGGCATCGGAGTATTTCTCGAGCTCGACGAGGATCAGTCCTATTCCATTCCACGCCACGGGATGCTCGGGGGCGCTGCCCAGCACCTGCCGGTACGACTCGAGTGAGAGATCGATGTGCTTTCGACGGAAAAGCCCGAGGGCGAGATTCAGCCGCGCTTCTACCGGAGGCGTCGGCGCCTGCAGCGCGCGCCGGAACGCATTGATCGCGCTCTTGGTGTCGCCCTTGTGCCAGACGAGCACGCCCAGATTGTTGTGGGCGTAAGGATAGCTCTGATCAATCTCCAGCGCACGATGGTAGCTCTGCTCCGCTTCGACGTGTCGTCCCTCCAGCTGCAAGGCTACCCCGCGGCCGTTCCACGTCTTTGCCGTCGGCGAGAACTCACGCGCAAACCGGTCGGCGGTCGCGATCGCGGCACCGGTGTCGCGCTGCAGGAGATAAAGCTCGAGCATCGCCTGCAGCACTTCGGCGTTTGCTTCTCCGCCTTCTATCGCCTTCTCGTATTCGTGCAGGGCTTCCCGGAAATACCCCTTCTGACGCAGCGCTCGTCCCAGCGTGATGTGCGCGCCGGCCGGAGTTTTCTGCTGGCGGCTCGGCGTGACTTCGTGCCGGTACATCTCGAGCGACAGGTTGGCCTGAGCTCTGACCAGCGTGGGATTGAGCATCACCGCGCGCCGGTTGGCTTCCGCCGCCTCCTCGCTGCGACCGAGGTCGCCGAGGATGAAGCCGATCAGGTAGAGGGCGTCGGGGTTGTCGGGATTGAGCTCGATCGAGCGGCGAACCGAGCGCATCGCATCTTCGTGCAACCCGCGATTGTACAGCGTCTCGGCGAGGAGAAAATGGAGAACCGAGCTGTTGGCATCGAGCGCTATCGCCCGCTGGAAGAGCGCGTGCGCGCGCTCGAGACGACCCGCGGTCTTCTCGGCAATTCCGCTCTGAACGAGCGCTTCCAGATCTTCGGGGTTGGCGCGCAGACGCTCCTCGAGCTCGTGCAGGCGGCGCTCGAGAATTCCGCTTTCGCCGTATGCGATCTCGAGGTTTCTTCGCGCGACGCCCATTCGCTCGTCGAGCGCGAGGGCGCGCGAGAACGCGACGATTGCTTCGTCGGTGAGACCCTTTCTGAAGTAGAGGACCCCGAGGTTGTTATAGGCGCCTGCGTCCGACGGATCGATTCGATGCGCGAAGGACCGCAGGATTTCGACCTCTCCGCCATTCGCGGCTGCCGTGGTGGGGGCAGTTGCCGCCGGGGTCATCGTCTCAGTCTACGCGCACCGCGCGGAAAATGGCGTCGATGGCCTTGGAATCCGGAACCAGCAGGAAGAACCCGTGCAGACTCTCAGCCGGCTCTTCCAGAAAGAATTCCGTTTCTACGCACAGGACTGGCGATTCGGTGCGCGGCGCGTGATCCCCGAGGGTCCGGAGAGCGTGCGCCGAATCGCCGGTGGTGAACGTCGGCGGCGAGAGCATCAGTCCCATTCCCAGAAATTCGCTCAGCGCGGTGAGGTAGGCGCCCGCCAGAATGTTACCAGCCTCTTTCAGCGCGGACTGCTCGAGCTGGCCAAGGCTCGGCGACGTGCCGCGTTTGCGGCGGAGCATCCGCTCCGCAAGGCGAAGTCCGGCGTGGGTCGCGAGAAGAAATACGGTCTGCCCCCCGATATCGCCCGTCAGCGTCATCTGAACAGCGACGATTTCGTCGTCCGCCCCGATCTCGGGGACGAAGTCACCGGGGGGAACGATGTTCACCATCGGGACGCTGATCATGATTCGCGTGCCGGTCAGCGTGGACAGCGCCGTTGCGGCGTGACCCGCTCCGATGTTCGCGACCTCGCGGAGCGCGTCGAGTCGCGCGCCGCTGAGTAGGGAGCTGCCGCTTTCTGTGCGTGCGTCGCCGGGGGTTGTCATCTCAGAGGAGGATGGAGGGGTCGATGATGAGGGCCGGAGCGCCGTCGCCGAGGATGGTGACTCCGCTGAATAGTGTCCTGCTCGCGCTCACGCCGTCGAATTGTTTGACGACGATTTCCTGCTGCCCGACGAATTCGTCGACGATGAGTGCGGCGCGCTTGTCCGCCAGCTCGACGAGGACCACTTGACCAGCCGATTTGTCCGAAGCCGGAAGGCCGACGCGGTCCCGCAGCCAGATCGCCGGGAACAGGTCGTCACGGATCGCGACGACTTCCTTCCCCTTCACGTCGATCAGCATCGGCGCTGAGAGCGCAAACGTCTCGAGGACGTGGGTGAGCTGGATTGCGTAGAGCTCGTGGTCCACGCGCGCGATGAGGGCGCGCGAGATCGCCAGAGTGAGCGGCAGTCGCATGCTCACATTGGTGCCGAGGCCGGCATCGGTGTGGACCTCGAGCGACCCGCCCAGCGCGCGCACTTTGCTGGCGACGATATCGAATCCGACTCCGCGACCCGAGATGTCGGTGACCTTGTCGGCGGTGGAGAATCCGGGCCGGGAGATGATGCGTACGAGCTCCTCTTCGGAAAGCCTGGTGGTCGCCTGATCGACGAGGCCGAGCTTCTTAGCGCGTGGAAGCACTTTTTTCTGATCGATGCCGCGGCCGTCGTCGGTAACCCGGATGAGGACCGTCGCGCGATCGCGCTCCGCGGTAAGCGTCAGCGTCGCCACCGGCTCCTTACCAGCAGCTTTGCGCTCCGCCGGGGTCTCGATGCCGTGATCGAGCGAATTCCGCAGCAGGTGGAGCACTGGCTCGCCCATCTCGTCCAGCATCGAGCGGTCGAGCTCGATTTCCTTGCCTTCGATCTTGAACTCGATCTCCTTGCCCAGCGCGCGAGCGGTATCGCGAACAACGCGCGGGAAGCGATCGAACACCTGCCAGACGGGGACCATCCGGCTGGTCATGATCTCGTTCTGCAGCGTCGACACGATCTGCGCTGCGCGGAGCGTCGCCTCGAGAAGTCCTTCGTCACCCAGCTTCTCGGCGATCTGGGCGATCCGGTCGCGCGCGATCACGAGCTCGCCCATCACGTTCATCAGCGTATCGAGACGCCTCGCGTCGATGCGGACGTGCCGCGCCGGCTTCACGACTGCGGCTGTCGATTCCTCCTTCTTCTCGACCGCGATTGTCGCGAATTCCGAGGTGAAGGTCTGGGTCGTTTCCTCGCTCGAAGCGCCACGAATTCGCGCGAGGATGTCCGCGATGTCGAGCTGCGTCGGAGTCGGCGCCGTCACCAGATCGACCGCGTGCTCGAGCGCGTCGGCGCCCGCGAACAGGGTATCCATGATCGACGGCGTTACGGCGATCGAGCCGCTTCTGATCTTGTCGAGCAGGGTCTCGAGCTCGTGTGAGAGCTCGCTCACGGTGGCGTAGCCCATCGCTCCGCCCATGCCCTTGATCGTGTGCACCGACCGGAAAAGACGTGCGATGGCCGCGTCGCTGCCCCCGCGCTCCAGGTCGAGGAGCGCGTTGTTCACTTCCGAGAGGTGTTCGCGACTCTCGGTAAGGAACAGCTTGGCGTAGCGGCCAGTATCCACTTACGCGAGCACCCGTTGCACCGCTTCGAGGACTCGGCTCGGCTGGAAGGGCTTGACCACGAAATCCCGGGCCCCAGCCTGAAGCGCTTCCTGCACCAGCGCTTGCTGGCCCATCGCACTGCACATGAGGATGCGCGCCGCCGGGTCCATCTGCGTGATCTGCTTCACGGCTTCGATCCCACCCATCTCGGGCATGATGATGTCCATCGTCACGAGATCGGGCTTGAGCTGCTGATACTTTTCCACCGCCTGCTTTCCATTCTCAGCCTCGCCCACGACGGTGAATCCCGCCTGGGACAAGATGTCGCTAACCATTGTCCGCATGAATACGGCGTCGTCACAAACCAGAACGGTGCTGCTCACCCTACCTCCCTTGTGCGAGGACTTCCTGAACCAACGCCCTGACGTCGAGCACGAGTACTTTTTTTCCTTCAATCTCAACTGCTCCGGTGACGATCCCGGCCGCGAGTGACTCCCCGCCCTCCGCTTCGGTAATCTGATCGATCGGCACATCGTGGATATCCCGAACGTCATCCACACCCACGCCGGCCAGCCGCTCGAAGTAGTCGATGAGCAATGTCAGCCCGGTTCCCTTTGCGCAGGGACGCTTGCCAAGAGTGATTCCGCCATCGATGACGGTCACTATCGTTCCGCGAAGGTTGATGAGCCCGCAGACGGTGTCGGGCGCTCCGGGAAGCCGAGTCGTTCGCTGCGCGGGGACGATCTCGCGAAACCAGTCCATGTCGCATGCGTAGACGCCGCCGCCAACGTCGAATACGAGCAGGCGCCGCGTTGGAACAGGCGGCTCCTCCTGAACGATCTCCTCTTCGGGAGGAACGGTGGCGGCCTCACTCATAGAATCGGAACGCGGTGAGGGGGTCGCCCTCGGGTAAAGCGTGCTCGCCCGAGATGACTGCCAGCGCGCGAGACAGGTCTTCCGGCAGTGGAGACC
>DASXYR010000204.1:0-9245 GCA_036502385.1 Gemmatimonadaceae bacterium | reverse complement strand
CTCACTGATTCGCTAAGATCTCCAGGCCTCGAACGATGCGTTGAAGAGCACGGGTTAGTAATTTCAGCGCATGACGTCACCCGCTTCTACAGCATGTCCCTCGTGCGGGGCCGCAGCCAGTGGTCGCTATTGCGCCAGTTGCGGCTCCCCGCTCGCTGGCGCGACGTGCGCCGCGTGCTCCGCCGAGCTCAGCGCCGGCGCCAAATTCTGCCACCGTTGCGGAACTGGTGTCGGAGCCGCCGTGCCGGTGCGCGAGTCGAAATCCAGCTCGCTTCCATGGATCGTCGCGGCATTGGCCTTTCTTGCGCTTTTCGCCATGGCCGCTGGACGCGGCTTCAATGCCCGTCCGAGCAGCACCGTCGACGGCTCGGCAAATGCCCTTCCACAGGCCGGCCTCGACGACCGGGGTATGACCGGTTCCGATCAATCGCCGGGAGTTCGTGCACCCGACATCTCCAACCTCTCGCCCCAGGAGCGCGCGGATCGTTTGTACAACCGAATGATGACGCTCGCCACCGAAGGCAAGGCAGACAGCGTCCAGTTCTTCGCTCCAATGGCGGTCCAGTCCTACCTTTTACTTTCGCCGTTGAACGCGGACCAGCGCTACGATCTGGGACGCATCGCCGAAGTTGCCGGCGCGCTGCCGTTGGCCAAGGCACAAGCTGACAGCATCCTCCTGGCGAATCCGAACCACTTGCTTGGCCTCATACTCGAAGCCCGACTCGCCACGATCGCCGGCGACACTGCTCAACTTCATTCTTACGAACGACGGCTCATCGCCGCCGACAAATCGGAGTTAGCCCGAAAACGCGAGGAATATCTGCGACACCAGGACGACATCGCCAACGCCCTCACTCAGGCGCGCAAAAGTCTGGCGGGGAAGCCATGAGCGCGCCCAATACGATCCATCTCGCGCACAGTCCCGATTCCGATGACGCGTTCATGTTCTACGCGTTGGCGGATGGTCAGATCGACACACAGGGCATCAGCTACGTTCACGAGCTCCAGGACATCGAAACCCTGAACGGACGCGCGCTTCGCGGAGAGCTTGATGTCACCGCGGTCTCCATCCACGCTTACGCATATCTCTCCGACCGATATGCCCTGTTGCCACACGGGGCATCCATGGGAGATGGCTATGGACCCATGCTGGTCTCCACAAAGCCGATGACGCGCGCGGACATCGCCGGCCAGCGAATCGCGGTGCCTGGATTGATGACCAGTGCTTATCTCGCGCTCCGGCTATTCCAGCCCGATTTTGTTCCTGTCGTCGTCCCTTTTGACCAGATCGAAAAAGCGGTGCTTGGCGGAGGGGTCGTTGCGGGACTCCTGATCCACGAGGGACAGCTGACGTACAAGGATGACGGCCTTCACCTCATCGCCGACATGGGCGCGTGGTGGCTGGAGAAAACCGGCTTGCCGCTCCCGCTCGGTGGAAACGTCATTCGCAAGGACATGCCCCGCGATCTCCAGAAGAAAGTCTCCCGCCACCTGCGTGAGAGCATTGCGTATGGGCTCGATCACCGTACGAACGCGCTCGATCACGCGATGCGATACGCTCGCGGGCTCGATCGCGACAAGGCCGATACTTTCGTCGGGATGTATGTGAACGACTGGACGCTCGACTATGGCGAGCGAGGACGCCGCGCGATTCGTCTTTTTCTCGATGAGGGCGTCAAATCGGGTGTCATCACGCGGCCGGTAACGGTGGAGTTCGTTGACGACTGAGCTGATCGAAGAGCTCCAGCGTCGCGCGGCGCGATTCGCGGCCGTCGCGACGGTACAACAGGCTATCTCGGCTGCGATTTCGCTGGACGAGGTTTATCGCGAGATCTACAAAGCGGTCGCCTCTGTCGTCGATGCCCCTTGCTTCGCACTGATGACAGCCGACCCTGACCGCGATGAATTCGATGCGCGGTGCATTGTGGTCGACTCCGAAATCCGTGAAGGCGAGAGCGTGCTCGATTTTCCCAACGGCGCGGAGACAATCACCAGTGTTTTCAAGAGCGGCGTTCCGCTGATCTCATCGAAGCCCGAGCGCTGGTGGAAGGGAACGATCTTTCAGGTAGCGGTGAAGCGGGAGGTGCAGAGCGAGATCACGGCGCCCCTCATTTACCACAACAGAACCGTTGGCGTGATGCAGGTGCTGTCGTACAGACAGAACGCGTACGACGATCACGACCTGGAGCTGATCATGCTCATTGCCCGGCAGGCCGCGGTTGCAATAGAAAATGGGCGCCTGTTCGCGTCGCAACGCAACGAGCAGGAGCAGACGGAGGCCGCGGCCGAGATCGCGCGGCTTGCGCTGCGAAAGGTGAGCGTTGCAGAAGCCAGTCGCAGAATTCTCGATATCCTCGAGAAGGTTGTACCATCGAGCGGAAAGGCGATTGGCGTGATCTCGCGCGAGGGAAATCTGCTCACCTGCGTCGCCGCCTCGGGAACTTGCTCTCGGATGAGTGGTCTGATTGCCCCCGCTGAAGAAACCGCGGTACGCGACGCGCTCGCGACTGAACAGCCGACGTTCGTCGAGAACCTCCGCGAACAGGCCAGTGACCCGGACCGCGTTCCGGCGGAGCCGGCGATAGCGATACCATTGATCGCAAGCGACCGGCGAATGGGAGTTCTCCTCGTCACGTCGGAAACCGCGCAGCTGCAAAGTGGCCCGAGCGTCGACACGCTTTTGCGACTCGCTCCGGGCGTCGCGCTCGCGATCGACCTCCTGCTGCTGAGCGAAGAAGAGCAGCGAACTCACGCGCGTGAGCGCGTGCTCGCCGCAGCGCTCGCCACCATGGATCAGCCCGTGCTCATCCTGGGAATCGATGCAAAGGTCCAGTACGCGAATACCGCTGCGATAAAGGAATACGGGTACGAGCCTTCGGAGGTCGTGGGCTTGTCAGTCGACGATTTCGTGGTTGCGTCTGCGCAGCTTTCGCGGCGGGAGACCATCCCGGTCATACCGGCCGAAGAGACACTCTGGACTGGTGAGCACGTCCATCGCAGAAAGGACGGAACTGAATTTCCGGCTGCCGTTACCCTTAGCCATATCCTCGGTCCAGACAAAGAGATCGTCGGGCTCGTCATCGGCGTCCGGAATCTCACCGAGGAGCGCAAGGTTGCAGATCATCTGGGGCGGACCGAGAAGCTTGCCGCCATCGGCGAGCTCGTCGCCGGTGTTGCTCACGAGCTCAACAATCCTCTTACCGGGATCTCCACTTTCGCGCAGCTGTTGCTCGAGGACAAGTTGGAGGGTGAGCAGGTCGAATCGGTGAGTCTCATCAAACGAGAGGCCGATCGTGCAATCGGCGTGATCCGGGATCTTCTGCTCTTCGCGCGAAAGACCGATGCGCGTGACGTGCCGGTAGACATCAACACCGTCGTCAAGCACACCGCCCGCCTGCGTGCCCTTGCATCAAGATCCAGCGGCATCGAAGTCCACATGCACCTCGACGAGTCGCATCCCAAAGTCCGCGGCGATGAGCAGAAGCTCCAGCAAGTGCTGCTCAATCTGCTCGTCAACGCGGAGTCGGCATTGCGGGACACTAAGGTGCGACACCTATCCCTGATTACACAGAATAGGGATGGAATGGTTGCCATCGTTGTCGCCGACACTGGACACGGAATGCCGCTGTCCACCAGTCAGCGCGTTTTTGAGCCATTCTTCACCACCAAGCCGCCCGGCGAAGGAACCGGATTGGGGCTGAGCGTGAGTTACGGCATCATTCAGGCGCACCGCGGAACCATTTCCGTCGATAGCACACCGGAGGTGGGAACGACGTTCACCATCTCTCTGCCGCTCTACGAAGAGGCCAACACTTGACCCGCATTCTGATAGTCGACGACGAGGAAACGATCCGCCTGGCGCTGCGAAAGTTTCTGCGCTCGCGCGGATATGAGGTCGAGGTTGCCGGCTCCGCCGAACAGGCGCTCGAGACTCTTGATCACGGCTCTTTTTCGCTCATGTTGTGTGACGTGCGCATGCCCGGCATGACCGGGGTAGAGATGGTCCCGCAGGCGCGCGCGAAAGACGCCGAGCTCGCGATCATAATGCTCACCGCCGTCAATGACGCCGCCACCGCCACCGAAGCGCTGTCGTCGGGCGCCTCCGACTACCTGATGAAGCCGGTGGAGCTGGCGGATCTGCAACAGGCAGTCGATCGCGCACTCAGCAAGCGGGCCGAGTTCATTGAGCAGCGGAGACTCGATAAGCTGATACGCCAGGAGGTGGCGCTCCGAACGGCGGAGCTCGAGCGCGAGAAGGAAGCCCTGCGCCTCATGTCGGTCAGCATCGCCGAGACGTTGATCAACGCGATGGAAGCCAAGGACCTTTACCTGCGCGGCCATTCGCAGCGCGTCTCGGAGCTCGCGGGACAGCTCGCCGAAGAACTGGGGCTCGAAGACTCGACGCAGGAGGATCTCAGGGTCGCCGGACGGCTTCATGATGTCGGCAAAATCGGAATTCGCGAAGAGATCCTGAACAAGCCGGGCCGACTGACTGCCGAGGAATTCGAGCACGTGAAGCAGCACGTGCAGATCGGGCTCGCCATCCTCGCCCCGCTTTCACACCTGCGGACTCCTCTCAACTACGTTGAGCACCACCACGAGAGATGGGATGGGACAGGCTACCCACGCGCGCTTGCGGGCGACGACATTCCACTCGGCGCCAGAATTCTTTGTGCGGCGGATACCTTTGATGCCCTTACCTCCAAACGGGCCTACCGCGCCCCGATGGCTCCCGTCGCGGCGCTGGAACACCTCAAAGTCGATGTCGGAAGGCAGTTCGACCCGAGTGTTTACGACGCGCTGGTCCGAGTCGTAAGCAGGAATCTGCAGGCGGTTACTCCGACCACCGGCTAACTCCGCCAATCCCTCCTTGACGTTCCGTCAACGAAGACGTATTCGGTAGCTGGTCGCGTGCCGTATCACAACCCGTGAGGCACGAGGCACGCGAAGTGCAGCGGGCGAAATCAGAAATATTGCGCGCTACCTCAGTGCGATGCTGAACATTCTATGGGAGGACCCATGCCGAGCGGTGAATCAGTGGAGCCATTGCGATTTGCGGATGACGACGACGCGGATGAAATCGGTGGCTTCAGTCGCGGCAAGCGTTCCTACGACGATGACGAGGACGAGGATGGTGGCTGGGCGATCAATGAAGATCACAGCGATCGCCTCTGGGACAGCGCTGAAGACGCGGACGATGACGAAGAGGTCGATTCCGATGCGACCGTTGTAAGCGAGAGCGATGAAGGAGACGACGACGACGAAGAGGAGGATCTGTTCGGAGGCGGAGCTCCCAGAGGGAGACGCGGTCGGCCGAAGGGATCGGGAAAGAAGCAGGAGTCCAGCCTGACAAGTGGAGGTGGGCTCGGAAGCACCGGCGGAGGAGGAGGATCATCCGGCAGCTCGGCCAGCGGGTCGGGTTACGGCGGCTCTCCATCGTCTCCCACTGCGAGTGGCTCATCCGGCTCGTCGGGAAGTCCGGCCCGGAGTCCTTACGGCAGCAGCTCTACCCCGGCCGGGAGAAGTGGGGCGGCTGGACTGACTGGGGCAAGCTCGAGCTCACCCGCCAGGTCGTCGTCGACAGGCGGGGCGAAGACCGCGTCGAAAAGCTCCTCGAAGTCCTCCGGTGGAAGCAAATCGGGAGGGCGGAAGGCGAGCAAGGCCCGACCGGCTGCCAGGAAGTCGAGTGGGGCAAAAAAGAGTGGGGCAAAAAAGGCGGGAGCCCGCAAGTCGAGTGGTGGCGCCAGGAAATCATCCGCCAAACGGAGTGGTGGTTCTCGCTCCAAAGGCGCGTCCAAAGCTCGCGGGAAGCGCTCAAAGGGCCGCTCGGGTAGGTAATTTCTCCTGCCCCCCTGCGCAGGCTCCGAGGCGCGGTTACTCTCAAGTAGCCGCGCCTTTTACTGAGTATGGCTCTGAGCAGGCCCGCGCGTTTCTTGACCGAACCTTAGTGAGGATGGATGCAGGAGAACGACGAGAGACCGGAAGGACCCTGGAAGAAAATCCTGCTGTCCGGTGGCGCGATTCTCACCGCAGCCGCTGCCTATAACGCGTTTGCCAGAAAAGGCGTCGACCAGCTCAGTAATCTCATCGGCGGTGAAGAGGGAGGTTTTGAATGGCGCGACCGGAGAGTCGCGTTCACCAAACATGGCGAAGGACCTCCGATACTCCTCGTCCATGGCATTCACGCCGCGGGCTGGTCGTACGAGTGGCGAAACAACGTCGACGCGCTCGCTCGAACCAACACCGTTTACACTCTCGACCTGCTTGGATTTGGTCTGTCAGATCGGCCCGCGATCCGCTATTCCGCCCGGCTCTACATCTCGCTCATATCCGACTTTGTCAGCAGAGTGATCGATGCGCCCTGCGTGCTGGTCGCATCTTCGCTTTCCGGAGCCTACGCGATCGTCCTCGCCGCCCGCGATCCCCACCGATTTCCTGCCGTCGCGCTCATCGCGCCCTCGGGACTCGTCCGGCAGAATGAGCCGGTCGGGCTGGGTGGAGAGGCGGGTCGTCTCGCTGTGGATACCCCGATTGCCGGCACCGCAATGTTCAACGCAATGGTTTCCCGGCCGAATCTTCGCCGTTATCTGCGAAACGCCTATTCGAACGATGCGCTCGTCACGCGCGAGCTGGTTGAGATCTACTATGCCACCTCGCACCAGCGGGGTGCTCGCCACGCCCCGGCAGCTTTTCTTTCGGGGCACCTCAACATCGATGTCCGCAATGCACTCCGACGTCTCAGCCAGCCGGCACTGCTCGTCTGGGGCGAGCAGGGATCGATCGCGCCCGTCGAAGAATTCCGCGGATTCCGCGAGCTGAAACGTGATTTCGAGATATCGGTTCTGTCACCCGCGGGTGATCTCCCGCACGACGAGCGAGCCGAAGACTTTAATGTTATCCTATCCACATGGCTGAATCGCCTGTCGCTCTCCTCCGGGCCCACGCTAAGCACGCTCCCTGGAACGCCCGCGGACTTGCCGCACACGCAACAGCTCTTGTAGACGCCGCCGGAATTCGACCGACAAACGCTTCTGCTCGCTCCGCGCCCAGTGCGCGAGCAGTTCGCTTTTACGTAGCCAGCGGATTGCTCGACCGCCCCGAGGGAACCGGCACCGGCGCCACGTACGGATATCGCCACCTCCTTCAGCTGCTTTCCATCAAGATCCGGCAGCGCGAAGGGCAAAGCCTCGACACCATCAAGGGAGAGATGCGCGATGTGACCGGTGACGCGCTCGAGCGGCGAATCGCCCTTGCCCTCGCTCCTGCACTTGGCTCCGGAGCGGATGAGGCCGTAGCCCACGATGGGGATATCGCGCTGCGCTGGCACCGCCTCGCTGTCGCGGATGGCATCGAGCTCCACGTCCGCGAAGATTCCCCGGCCGCTCGCGAGGAGGCCGTCATCGCAATGCGTGAGGCGGTTCGCGCCGCCCTCGGTCGCGGCGATATTCGCTGAGCCGCTACACCACGTGACGAGCTGACCGCTCGCCACGCAAATGCTCGATCAACGCTTTCTTTGCCGCAGCGATCTCGTCGGGCGTCAGCCAGTCCGCGACGCTGTAGCGACGGCCCCGCCCCTCCACGGCGATGGCGACACGGCCTCCGCGCATGACCAGCAGCGCACCCGACCCCCGCGGCCGCGATAGCGGATCCCGATCGGCCAGGTCCAGCTGGAGGTTGTAGACGTTCGCCGGATCACTCGCCGCCATTACCACAAAGCTCGCGGAATTAAAATCTTCGCTGGCTACGGTACGAAGCCACTCGACTGCATCGGGCATGGCGAACTGCGCGCCACCAAGGCCTTTCACGAAATAGCCACGCCGTACTTCTCCCCGAAATTCGAGACGCTTCAGCTCGCGATAGATCGCACGCCAGGACACGGGCGGCCGCTCACGACGCCACCAGTCTCGCGACACGATTCCATACCGCGCGAGCCACTGCCTGGCGACGCGCTCGGCTTTTTCTTCCTCGGGGAGGTCGGGTCCGAGCGTTCCGCGACGACGCACGAGCGACCAGCGACCGGTCCAACCGCTTGGCGCCGCGCCGGGTCTGTCCGGCCGTCGCCATTTCGGGAGACGTCGAAGATTGGGACGTCGCTGCACGATCCTGCGATCGCGAGACGGCGTGTAGTCCGCGGGAAGCCAGCTCGTTGGATCCGGACCCGTGCGCGGCATCATCGGCTTCCACCGGCCGACTTCACGCAACGCTTCGACGGTGTCATTCGTCACGAGTCCCCATGCTACCAGTTCCCGAATTGCTTCCCGCAATGACAGCATTGTAAGGCCCGTGATCGCCTGAATGTCTCCGATGAACGATGCGCCCTCGGCGGCAATCGTCGCGCGCACAGTCTCGGCATTTTCGCTTAGGACGGGCTTCTCTTCTACGGGAAGCCAGACAGCGCCGGTTCCCCGTTCGAAAAAGCGAACCCGCGACAGTGGCATCGCTCCGGATTCCGAATCGTATTTTCCCTCCCCCGCCCACACCGGCTCTCCGGTCGCGCTGAACGCCGAGAGCGACCCGGGATCGTAATTCTTGATCCTCGCCCGCAGATAATCGCGGTCCCACGCGACGGGAGGACGCGCAATACCATATAGTTGGCGCACCACCGCGGCCGTCCCCGCTACTCCTTCGAGACGATCACGGTCGTCGAGATGCTGCCAGCGCTGCATGAAGGCTGCAAAATGTGGAAGCTCGACCGCTTCGATCTGCTTTCGGAGCGCCGCCAGTGCCCGACGTCGCCCGATCTCGACCACTCGTCGCGAACACCACTCTGTATCCTGTTCGCCCGGGCGAAACTTGCCGCGAACCAGCTTGCCCGTCCGTTCCCACTCTGTGAGCCGCGCCTCGATCCATTCGCGGGACCAACCATAGCGATGCCGAATTTCCCGCGCGGTAACCGGCCCCGACTGAGTGAGAAATCGCGCGAGTATCTCGCGGCGTGCCACCGACTCATTGATCGCCGGCTGCAGAAGTACATCAGGAATGAGAGCCGCGGCAGCCTGTTCGACCATCTGCTCGGTTCCTCTCACGCGTGCCAGCTGCTCACGTCCGAATGCAGCGACGTACCGCGGATAGGTCTCGGTAAGTATGAATCGCCAATCTCGCACTCCCTCCGCGCCCAGCTCGATGGCTAGAACGCGTCTCGTCGCGAGCAGCTCCGCAAATGGATCGCCTCGTACTCCTTCTTCGGGTTTGGCAATGCGGGCCCTCATTTCTTCCCCGGTGAGATCGCCCGCCCGGTCCAGCAA
>DASXYR010000203.1:0-8325 GCA_036502385.1 Gemmatimonadaceae bacterium | reverse complement strand
CAGGACTTGGCGCATTACGGACGCGACATCCGCGAGGGAAAAAACCTTCCCGAGCTTCTCGAGGCGCTCGTCGCCGAGACGTCGATCCCGTGGATTCGCATGCTCTATCTATATTCGGCAGGAATCACCGACCGGCTCCTCGAGGTAGTCGCGCACGAGCCACGAATTCTTCCGTATCTCGACATGCCGATCCAGCATGGGTCGGATGACGTCCTCGCGCGCATGCGCCGCCCGGAGAGAAAGCGGACGATCCGCGACCGCGTCAGGAAATTCCGCGATGCCGTTCCGGATGTCGCGATACGCACCACGTGCATCGTGGGTTTTCCAGGCGAGACCGAAGAACAGTTCGATGAGCTGCTCGAATTCCTCGAGGAGATCCAGTTCGAGCGCGTTGGCGCGTTCACCTATTCGCCGCAGGAAGGGACGCGCGCCGCGCAGTACGTCGACGATGTGCACGAGACGGTAAAACGCGAGAGGCTGGAGAAGCTCACCGAGCTTCAGCGCGCGATCACGGCGGAGAAGTACGAATCGCGCGTCGGCAGACGGGCAATCGCGCTGGTCGATCGGGTCGATGCTGACAACGGGACATCACAGGCCCGGCTGCAGTGGCAGGCCGACGACATCGATGGCGTGACTCAGGTCGACGAAGCGCTTCCACCGGGCACATTGGCCGAGGTCGCGGTCGAGGAGGTCGTCGACGACTACGACTTCCGGGCGTCTCTGATTCGCGTTTCACTGCCGGCCAATGTAGCGGAACGTCGGCGAGTATCGCGGGAGCTGCCGGTGACGCAGACGATCGGAAGCTACGGGCGCTGATGCGCTCGCCCGACACGCTCACTCCTCCGCCAAGCGGCGTGAAGTCGTCCGAGATAATGGAACGCGCGCGAGAGCTCTTTCCTGGCGGCGTGAATTCTCCCGTTCGGGCATTTCGCGGAGTTGGCGGCGAACCGATCGTCGCGGCGCGCGGTGAAGGTCCGCGCATCTGGGATGCGGACGGCAAAGAATACATCGACTTTGTGCTGTCGTGGGGTCCGCTCGTGCTCGGCCACGCGTCGCCGATCGTGATCGACGCGGTCGAGCGGGCGATGGCGGATGGAACCAGCTTCGGAATGCCGACCCTTCTCGAAGTCGAGCTCGGAGAGTTGATTCGCTCGCGGATGCCGCACATCGAGATGATGCGCTTCGTGTCCAGCGGCACCGAGGCGACGATGAGCGCTGTGCGCCTGTCGCGTGCGTTCACGGGTCGCGACGCGATCCTGAAATTCGAAGGATGCTATCACGGACACGCTGATTCCTTTCTAGTGCGTGCTGGTTCCGGGGTCGCGACGCTCGGGCTGCCCGATTCGCCGGGTGTGCCGGCGGAGTTGGCGGCGCTCACGCTAACAGCGCCTTACAATGATCTCGACGCCGCGACCGACATCATTACGAAGACCAAGAACGGGGTGGCGGCGATCATTGTCGAGCCGATCGTCGGGAACTCGGGCTTTATTCCGCCCGATCGCGGATTTCTGGAAGGACTGCGCGCCCTCGCGGATAAGACTGGCGCGCTGCTCATTTTCGATGAGGTAATGACCGGGTTCCGCATCGCACCGGGAGGCGCGCGCGAGCGGTTTGGCGTCACCGCGGATCTTACGACGCTCGGAAAAGTCATCGGAGGCGGCCTTCCAGTAGCGCTTTACGGGGGGCGCCGGGAGATCATGGAACGCGTCGCGCCATCAGGGCCCGTGTATCAGGCCGGAACTCTGTCGGGAAACCCGCTGGCCATGGCGGCAGGTATTGCGACGCTGTCGACGCTCACGCCGGCGTTGCATGCGCGAATCGAGAAGCGGACCGCCGCGCTGGTCGAAGGCTTGCAAACAATCGGGGATGATCTCGGCATTCCGCTCACGACGGCGAGCGCTGGATCGATGTGGGGATTCTTTTTCTCATCGAATGCCGTGCGTAATTTCACGGACGCCAAAGCTTCGAACGTGGAACTGTTTCGACGTTTCTTTCACGCGGCATTGGAGCGGGGGGTTTATCTGGCGCCATCACCATTCGAGGCGTGCTTCATGTCGGCAGCGCACGGAGACAGCGAAATCGAAACCGCACTTGCGGCCCTGCGGGGAGCCCTCGAGTATGCCACGACTTAGCTCTCAGTTCCGCGGTCGCCCATTCGTCTGGATGGCCGTGGCGACGCTGCTTGCGATTGCCGCGTGTGTCTCGCTCACGCCGCCGAAGGGTGGGACGAGCAATATCCCCGTTGTGAGCGGAGGGTACAAATCCGGCGCAAACCAGCTCGTGCGCATCGCTCTCGACGGCACCGTGACGGATTCCCGTCTGACCGCCACTGGTGACTGGGGGATCTTCACGCAGGGAAGTAGCTCGCCCGCCGCAAGATTCTCGCAGGGCCAGGAGCTAACGGTGTCTCGCAACGGCCGCGCACTCACGCTGAGCCCGAATGCAAATGTCGGGACTGTAACAGGAGAGGTGATAGCGCGTCCCCTAGGCGAGGGCTCGCTCGTCACATGGAACGGAAAACACTATCGTGGCGATCTCTCGATCAGCGCAACCGACACGGGACTACTCGTAGTCAACCAACTGTCGATGGATTCCTATCTCCGAGGTGTAGTTCCGCTCGAGATCGGCAATCGCACTGCCGCGGAAATGGCTGCGGTGCAGGCACAGGCAGTTGCTGCGCGAACCTATGCGTATAAGCATCTCACAGCCGCGCGAGCTTTCGACATGTATTCGACGGTGCAGGATCAGGTCTACGGCGGCGTCGACGCCGAGAAACCGCAATCAGACGATGCGATCACGAGCACTGCCGACGTAGTGGTCCTTTACAACGGCCAACCGATCACGACGCCCTATCACTCGACGTGCGGCGGAAGCACCGCCGCCGTCAGCGAAGTCTGGTACGACCAGCCCGATCAGCCGTATCTTCGTTCCGTGAGCGACCGCATTCCGGGAACGAGCCATTTCTACTGCGATCCATCGCCTCGGTTCAGCTGGACGCAGAGCTACGATGGCGCGGGGCTGCGAGCGGTGATGGAAAAGTATCTCGCGGCGTATACCAACGCGCCAAAAACCAACCTCGGCCGGATCACCAGTGTGAAAACCCAAGGCCACACGCCCTCGGGACGCATAGCTGCGCTTACAATCCAGACAGAGAGCGGCAGCTACACGCTGAAGGGCAACGACATACGATTTGTGCTGCGCGATCCGAAAGGCACAATCCTCAACAGCACATTTTTCGATTACACTGCCTCGACGAACGCCGGCGAAATATCCAATCTTACGATCAACGGCCGAGGATACGGGCACGGAATCGGAATGTGCCAGTGGGGTGCGATCGGGCGGGCGCGTGCGGGGCAGGATTATCGTACGATACTAGAGACCTATTATCCGGGAACTACGATTGGCCGAATCGCCGGTTAACAGCAAGGAAACTGCTCCTGCGAGGAAGACCGTCCGCCTGGGGCTAGTCGGTGCCGGTGCGATCGCGCAGCTCGCTCACCTGCCTGTGCTCTCGAAGATCAAGGGCGCGCAGCTCGTCGCGCTCTGCGATAACGATGGACCGAAGGCGAGCGCGATCGCCGAGCGTCTGAAGATTCCGGATGTGTTCACCGACATCGAGGATCTGCTCGAGCTCGATCAGGTCGATGCGGTCGTCATTGCCACGCCGAATCATCTTCACGAGCCGCACGTTCTGCGCGCTCTCAAGTCGAAGGTCGATGTGTTGTGCGAGCGCCCGTTGTCGCTGACGCCGCGCGGTGTTGAGAGAATTCTTGCCGCAGCCAAGCAGTCTGGTCGCAAGGTCGTCGTCGGCAACAACCACCGCTTCCGCAGCGACGTGCAACAGCTTTATCGCTTCCTCCAGGGCGGCGAACTAGGCCGCCTCGTGGGTGTACGCGCGGGACAGTACCAGTTCGCCAGCAGTCGAGCGGGCTGGCGTTTCCGACGCCCCGAAGCGGGCGGCGGAGCTTTCTTCGAGCACGGCTATCCGCTCGTGGATCTCGCGCTCTGGCTCGCCGATTTCCCGGAACCCGTGCGCGTGTCGGCGCAGATGGACCGGAGCCGCGGATCGACGACCGTCGAGGATGCGATGATCGTCCATGTCGAGTGCGCGGGCGGAATC
Organism: Gemmatimonadaceae bacterium; assembly: GCA_036502385.1. Lineage (GTDB taxonomy): Bacteria > Gemmatimonadota > Gemmatimonadetes > Gemmatimonadales > Gemmatimonadaceae > UBA4720. Next base: position 4,205 of record DASXYR010000203.1, on the reverse strand, counting down.
AGCCTGAGCTTCGATGTCTCGTGGACGTACGTCGGGCAGGAAGAACGGTGGTGGTTCGAGGCGCTGTCGACGAGAGGAAGCGCGCGGCTCGCGCCGCTTCGCGTCGTGAAGATGCTGAACGGAAAGCCGACCGATGTGTCGCCGAGTGGCGCAGCGGCGCGCGAGAGCGTATTCCTCCAGTCGTACCGGGCGGAGCTGGCGCACTTCATCGCAGTCGTCAACGAAGATACCCCCTATGAGGCGCCAGACGATCAGCTAGTGGTGATCAAGCTGCTGGAGGCGATCTACGAGGCGGCGGAAGGGGGCAAGGAAGTCCGTCTGTAAACGGTGAGCCGGTAGACCGTCCACCAGACGGCGAGGTTGATCGGCAGCGCCAGCCCGATGATCTCACCATTCTTCTGATTGAAAAACGGAATTCCCTGCAGCACGAAACCGAGCAGCGAGAACGCGGCAACAAACCCCGCGAGCTTGATCGCTCTCGAAACGGCGCGCCGACCGTAAACCGCGAGTGGTATCAGGACCACCAGCGCGAGCGAAAGCGGATCTAGATGCAGCAGGTTCTCGTTTCGGCTCATGAAGTGGTGTCGCGTGAACGCCCAGGCGATGACGAGCGCGATGCCGCACGCGCCGGCGATCAGACTCCACAGCGTTGAGACGGCCGTTGCCAAGAAGAGAGCCAGCTTGCTGCCGCCTTCTGCACTTCGCACCAGCGCGATCATTCCAGCGGCAACGAGAATCCCGACGGCGACGAACCACGGGAAGTAGTTGGGTGGCGCGGAAGGTTCCGGCGCGCGCCCGGCGGTGAAGAGCGCCATCTCCGAGCGCACAAATGGGATCTGCGCTCCCGTGCTGTCGGTGAGACGAACGGTTCGGAGGTCGCTCGCCATTCTTACGGGGAGGAACATCTCCTGCCAGACCGAGAGAGGTTTGTCGGCGGGATGCCCTAGTGCGAGGTCAGCACCGGTGTACATCGGGATGTCGCTGCCGAGCAATCTCAGCGTGTGCGAGCGGTAGGTGCCGGATGTCTGCCGCGAAACGGTAGATGTCTGGAGCTGTCCGCCGACCGCATGGTCGAGAGCGTCGCGCAGGCGCGTGGAGCAGTTGTCGACGTAGTAGTCGTAGCGGTAGAACTTGTTTTCGGGCCTCTCGTTCAATTGGACGTACTGCTGCAGGCTCAGGCGCTGCGCGGGAGTGAGATTGAGCTCCTGCGCCAGGATCGAGCGGTTGTTCTGCTTGTAGTAACGGAGCATGACGTCGAGATCGATTCCCTGCATCCAGTAACGCGTGTCGCCAGTGAGGAACCGGCGGAGAAAGCCCGGTTGGTTGAAATCGAACATCCCCCAGTTGTAGGTGGTATCCGTGCCGCGCGTGCGGTCCTTGATCCAGATCGCATTGTGGCCGAAGCGCTCCCAGACCTCGTCGCCCATGCCGAAGGTGAGCAGGTAGATGGTGAGGTTGGAACCGGGCTCGGTGGAAGCCGCGACGCCGGAGGGGGCCAGTTGCGGAGTGGCGGGGAGAGTCTGGGCGCTGATCGGACTGGCTGCCAGTGAGATGAGTAGGCAGCTAAGGAGGGCAAGCGATTTCATTGGGGTAAGATGGCACGGTTGCCGTGGCCAGACGAGGCCGAACATACCAGTGCCACTCGCGGGGCTAACTTGTTTAACGAGTCCTATTTAGCTATAGTTCATAGCTCTACACGAACAATAAAAAGAGACTCCAATGAAACCAGATATTCACCCCGTATACGCGACGGCGACCGTCAAGTGCGCCTGCGGCAATACGTTCCAGACCCGATCCACCCAGGCGGAGATTCACACCGACATCTGCGCCAGCTGCCACCCCTTCTTCACGGGCAAGCAGAAGCTCGTCGATACCGCGGGACGCGTCGAGCGCTTCCGTCAGAAGTACGGCAAGCCGGCCGCTGCTGCGCCTAGCACCGAAAGCTGAGTCTCCGCGACCGGCTCAGAGACGCCGTCGAGCGTGCCTCTGAGGTAGAGCGAGAGCTCTCCGATCCGAAGACGGTTAGGGACCAGCAACGCATGGCGACGCTGGGCCGGGAGCTACGGCATCTCCAGCCCCTCGTCGAAATGGCCACCAAGCTTCAGAGGAACGAGCAGGAGCTCGCGGAAACCCGCGAGCTCCTCGACTCTGAGGACCCCGAGATGGCTACAGAGGCAGCATCCGAGATTACGAAGCTGGAGAACTCAATCTCCGGCCTCCTCGAAGCCATAAAGCCCGCCCTCATCCCGCACGATCCCCTCGACGACCGTCCGGCAATCGTCGAGATCCGAGGTGGCACTGGCGGCGACGAAGCGGCAATTTTCGCCGCAGACCTCTATCGCATGTACACTCGCTTCGCCGAAGGGCGCCGCTGGCGCATCGAGGTCATCTCGCAATCCGACGGCACACTCGGCGGCATGAAGGAAGCAATCTTCAAGGTGAAAGGCGAAGGCGCATTTGGCGTGATGCGGTGGGAGTCGGGCGTTCATCGCGTGCAACGGGTGCCCGTCACCGAGAATCAGGGTCGCATCCATACTTCTGCTGCGACCGTGGCGGTGCTGCCTGAGGCCGAAGAGATCGACCTCAAGATCGAAGACAAGGATCTCCGCATCGATGTCTTCCGCTCGTCGGGGCCCGGTGGACAGAGCGTGAACACGACCGACTCCGCCGTGCGCATCACACACATCCCGAGCGGACTGGTCGTCAGTCAGCAGGATCAGAAATCGCAGCTCCAGAACAAGCTCAAGGCAATGGAAGTTCTGCGCGCGCGACTGCTCGACGCCCGAATCGCAGAGCAGGAAGCGGCGAGATCACGGATGCGAAAAACCCAGGTTGGAACCGGCGACAGGTCAGCCAAGATCCGCACCTACAACTACCCGCAGAATCGCGTCACCGACCACCGGATAAATCTCACGCTCCACGAGCTCACGAAGGTGCTCAACGGCGAGATCGAGCCATTCATCGAGGCGCTAAAAGTCGCCGATGTAGAGGAGAAGCTGGGTGATTAGATCCGACGGCTCGATCTTCCCGACGAAGATCCAGATTGGGACGATCGGGGATCTCCTGGCGGGATGCGCGGCGATGCTCAAGTCGGAGGGCGTCGGCGACGCCGAGCGTGAGGCGCGGGAGATTGTCGCGGCGGTTCTCGATGTTCCGAAATTCTGGGCGGTCGCGAATTCGGTTGCCGACGCTTCCCCCGACGTCGCGCGCGCGGTGATCAGAGCCGCGATGAAGCGCGCCACAGGCGCACCGATGGCTTATGCCGTCAATCGGGCGAATTTCCGGCACCTCACTCTGGAAGTCGACGAACGCGTGCTCATCCCGCGCGTTGAGACCGAGGTCCTGGTCGAGCGCGTGCTCGAACGCTGCGGACGCGATACGCAAACGGTTGCGGACATCGGAACCGGATCCGGCGCGATCGCGCTCTCGCTCGCGTTCGAGCGCAAGTTCGAGCGCGTCATCGCGACCGATGTGTCGCTCGACGCGCTCACTCTCGCCAAGACGAACGCGGTGTCGTTCGCCCACGTCCTCAAGTCCGTGGTGGAATTCCGCCACGGCTCGCTGCTTGCCCCTTTGGCCGGCGAAAAACTGGACGTGATCGTTTGCAATCCACCGTACATCAGCTTTGCCGAGATCAAGGATCTACCCGCTGCTGTGCGCGACTGGGAGCCGAGTCTGGCGCTGTTGTGTGCGGACGACGGGTTGTCGCTTACGCACGAGCTGGTTCGTGAAGCTCCCGCTGTGCTGCAGCCACGCGGATTGCTCGCGCTCGAGGTCGATACTCGTCGCGCCGGAATGGTGGCCGAGATGATTGCCGTCGATGGACGATATTCCGAGGTGGAAGTGCTGCTGGATCTCACTGGCCGCGAGCGGTTTGTGTTCGCGCGACGTGTTTAGAGCTCAAGCCTTACAGGAGACGTGATGTTGGAAGAGAAGGGGAAGGAGCTGGGTCGCATTATCGGGCAGAGTCCCGAATACCAGGCGCTCAAGCGGTCGAGCGAAGCGCTCAACGATGACAAGGCGGCGGTCGCGCTTCTCCAGGAGATGGAGAAGTTGCGCGGCGAGGCGCAGCGCCTGATTCAGAGTGGGGAGAGTCCCACTCCCGAAATGGAACAGCAGCTCGACTCCATGCTCGAGAAGATCCAGTCGCAGGCGGCGTATCAACGTGCCGTCGCGGCGCAGGAGAATTTCGACAAGCTGATGCT